>CAJWOS010000070.1 GCA_913044235.1 uncultured Pseudomonadota bacterium | reverse complement strand
ACAAGCTTGAGGAGCAAGTTATCGACGGCGGAGTGCGTGTACGACGTGACGAGAATCGATTTTCCCACACTCATAAAGGCGCGAACGAGAAATGCGACCGTGACGGTTTTTCCCGTCCCGGGCATGCCGCGAATAAGGGCATAGTCGCATGCAGAGAACGCGCGAAATACCGCTGATTGTTGGTCCGCGTTTAGCGCGTCGAACGCCTTGTCAAGTTCCGACGCGACCTTGTCGGTACAAGCCCCTTCGCGCCACGGGCGAGCATTCGAATTAATCGTGCGATACCGCGGCTTCTCGAGTCGAACGATCAACCGACGACGCTTGTAGTCACCCACGGTCGTCGCGTCGGCGTCCGCCCTCCACGTTCACATCAATGTTCCAGTCACCGTACTCCGACTCAAGCGCAGCTTCCATGAGGCGGCGAATGGAGCGAAGAGTGGTGCCACGGCGTCCCACAAGGTGACGGGCAGCAGGACTGTCAATGTTGACCGAGCCTTGCTTGTCGGAGACTGTGGAACCAGTAACGGTGCCTTCGAGGCTCATCAGTTCAAGCAGCTGCGTGACCCAGGCCACCGCAGCATCGACGCCCTCAGAAGACGGAAGCTCACGGGTCTTCGCAAAAATCTTCACGGAATCCATCGGACGACTGCGGCCGTCTGGCGTGCGGAAGTGGCTCGTGTCGAGCTTCCACACGATGGCTTCACGGGGCACGCCAAAGTGCTCTGCAGCAGCCTTCACGCAATGGGCAACGGTCTGCCCTTCGAAGCTCGCGGCTTCGGTTTCTTCTTGGGTCTCTTCGCTCATGGGGACTCCCTGGGGCCCGGCTGGGGCCAGCTGGAGGATGAATGCTGCCGTAGGAACACCGTGTTCCCGGTCGCCGACCCAGCGATCGCACAGGCGACCGCCGTTCGGACCCGACCTCAGGCGGCAGCGGGCTCAGCGGCCAAGCGCCGCCGGATGATGTACTGCTGACCGATGGTCAGCACCATATTGATGCAGAAGTAGAGGACCAGTCCGGACGGGAAGCTGAACATGATGAACGCGAAAAACAGCGGCATCAACTTCATCATCCGGGCCTGAGTGGGGTCCATGTTCGCCGTGGGCATCATGGACTGCTGGGCGATCATCAGGATCGCATAGAGCGTGGGAATCACACCGTAGGGGTCGGTGGCCGTGAGGTCCTGCAAGTAGAGGAACTGGGCATCGTACAGCTCAACGCTGTAGTACATGACCGTGTATAGAGCGAAGAAGACAGGCATCTGCACCAGCATCGGAAGGCAGCCACCCAGCGGGCTCACACCGTTCTTCTGCCACAGCTTCATCATCTCCTGGCTCTGAAGCTGCTGGTCATCCTTGTACTTCTCGCGAAGGGCCTCGACCTCGGGCTGCAGCTTCTTCATCTTCTCCGAGCTTCCCAAAGCCTTTTCGTTGAGGCGGAAGAAGAGGAGCTTGATGGTCAGAGTGAGCAGAATGATGGCGACACCCCAGTTGCCCACACCGGCGTGGAAGAACTCGAGGAACAGCAGCAAGATCTTGCTGAAGAAGCCGAACCAGCCATACTCCACAGCCTCGTCCATATTGGGACCGGCAAGACGCAGCTCGTCGAGTCGCTTGGGGCCTGTGTATGCGGTGAACTCAAACGAGCGGGTCGCACCAGCATCCAGCCCGGTCTCGTCTATGAAGAACGACCCCAGCCTTCCTCCGGGGAGGGCGTCCATGACCACCACACCATCCGGTCCGCCGCGCTCGTTTCCACCGCTGGGGACCAACAGTGCGGCAAAGTATCGGTCGCCAACACCAAACCAGCTCACCGGTCCTGCGAAGCGCTCCTGTTCGTTGCCCGCCACATCTTCGGCCGAAAGAACGCTCTCGAAGCCGTCCACGTAAGCCTGGGGATGGGTGACGTTGGCCGAGCGGTCAAACATGCTGCCCGCGCTGCCTTCCATCTTTTGCGCCACACCCACCCACACGGGGCCGATGGTGCTTGTGCCTCGGTTGGTGAGGGTAACCGAAACCTTCGTGGTGAAGGGGGTCTCACCGGCCGTGTAGCGCTTCGTGATGCTGAGGCCGTCGGTGCGTGTGCGGGAGGCGAGGAGCGCATCCCCATCCTTTTCGACCTGGTAGGCGCTGGGCCCACCGGGTGAGCCAGCGCCATCGTCGTCGAGCGGCCCCGCGCCGGCCAGCACCAATGCGCCATCATTGTCGAGGACTTGCCGAGGCGTGTCGCCGCCAGAGTACGGCACCCACGATTCTTCGGACTCACCGAACATCGCATCAGAAGCGTATGTCCAGATCGGCATGATCTCCACCATCGCTTCATAATCGCTCAGTGTGATCGCCTGAAGTGCTCCATTTTCGCTGCTTACGACTGCGGTGCCACCGTCGAACTCCGCGCTCTCGCTGTGCGCTTTCACCACTGCTGCCGCGGGCAACGGGACCGCAGCCGGGGCCGGTGCAGCGGCCGGAGCTGGTTCGTTCACAGATGCAGTCTCGGAAGGGTCAACCGCCACAGCGGGTGCATCCGGCATCGGTGGGGGCTCCGGCGGTGGAAAGATCCACTGCCAGGTCATCAATACGAAGGCACTCAGAGCGATAGCGAGAATGACTCGCCGTTCCTGATCAGACTTCACCTGAGCCTCCGTGAGGTACATCGGTGTCGTTGTTCGTGCTGGTCATGACAGCCATGGACCGGGCGGGGGGCACCGGGTCGAATCCGCCGGCGACGAAAGGATTGCAGCGGGCGATGCGGTATGCGCTCAGCCAGCTACCCCGAACCACACCATGGACTTGCAGCGCTTCCACCGCATAATGACTGCACGATGGATGAAATCGACAGACCGGTGGGGTGTGTCGTGAAATCAGCTTCTGGTATCCGCGGATGGTCCAGATGATTGGGTCGGCGGGAGTCACGAGCGGTCTGGTTTCCGGTGAGGAGTCGATCTTCGAGTTCGGTGACGACGATTCCGCTTTGGCGGGGGATCTCCCATCACCTCACGAAATGCGCTCCGGACTTCGTCGCGAAGCGCACTCGCATTGGATTCGGCAGCTTTCGGATGTGCAATCAAGACAATGTCTACCGGTCGAGTGAGCCGATGAAGCTCGTGTCGAATGGCCTCCCGAAGCCAGCGCTTGACCTGGTTGCGGGTCACCGCCTTGCCCACCTTCTTGCTTACCGTCAACCCAACGCGTGGCACTGGGTGATCGCGACGCGGCAGCCAGAGCACGAGAAGCGAGCGTCGGCGAACTTTCCGCCCGCGACCTTGCACACGACGGTAGTCAGACGTGCGACGCAGACGTGACGAACGCGGGAGGGTAAGCCCGTCCCGCGTCGTTGTGGCGTCCACCAGAACGCTCGCTTGCCGGATCGCCGAAGCGCTCAGGTGCTCTTCGTGCGCACGGTGGGTGCAAGACGCTTGCGGCCCTTCGCGCGACGACGCTTGAGAACGTTGCGTCCACCAGTGGTGGACATGCGAGCGCGGAAGCCATGGGAACGCTTCCGTTTGATGTTGCTGGGCTGGTAAGTGCGCTTCACCGGAGCCTCCGGAGAATGGGCCTCGTTCGAGCGACGAACACGAACGGGCGTGGGGAATCGGGAGCCGGCGCTCGAGGCCCAGGTGGGGCTGTCCGGCGGGAGTACGGGGCAAAATGAGGGGCCGTCGGTGGTTCCGCTTCAACAGGACTGCATGACTGCAGCGGGAAGAGGACCGTGGACGAATTCCGGGTCAACCGAGAGCAGTGCGGAGCGTCGACTCATCCAACCAAAGAAGGATGATGGGCCCGTTTTTCACCGCACAAGGTGACTTGGCCGCAGTCCGTATGCCATCCCCATGGTGGAGGCAAGGCTTTGCGGCCGAACACCCACCTGCAGACAGGGTGTCGAGGCCGCCGAGAAGTCGAAAACACCCCCTGAAGACCGAAAGGGATGCCATCCGATTGCCTCATGTTCCACGCGAAGAGTGACGATCCTGTCCCCACCTGTGCACAGTCCAGAAAAATCATGTTCCTCTTCGAATATAAAAAAATAATTCCCTATTGGTCGATATTTAACATCCTTGGGGAAAAACTGTCCCCAAGATGATCCCGATCGTGTTGCTCGTTCTCCCCACAAAATGACTGATTCTCCACAGGGGGGGGGGATCGCCACTTCATCAGTTTGCCACAACGCCCAGCGCATCGACCATTCACGATCAATGCCGCGGACATTGCCGACGATATGTTGTCGGATTCTGGAGGGTCTGCTACCATCACATTGTCTTTTGGGGCGGTGATTCAAGAGGCCCAGAACGTCCGTATATACGCATTTTTCGAATGTCTGTATCGGAGACTGGCAGTGATCGGGAACGCCAAACACAACCTGCCTACTTCCTCCGTGATCACCATCCGTTCCGATGGGCGATGTGCGTTGGTGTTCATTCCGCTCCATCCTCGCGTCCCCACAACGGCCGCGTTCCATCTTTCCCGCTTCCTTCGAATCCATCCGGAGCACCCGAGATGACTACTACCTGGGACGAAGTCCGACACACTCTCCGGACTTCCCTGGGTGCGATGTTCGACATCTGGATCGCGCCTCTTCGACTGCACAAGCTGTCGCTCAACGCACCGGTCCAGCCCAGTGTTCAGCTGATCGCTCCCCACGCCAGGATCCGTACCTGGGTCGAACACTCGTACCAAGACGCCATCCAGCAGGCTTGGTGTGAGGTGCTCCGGGTACCATCGGTCGTCCTCCAGATTCGATTGGACAGTGAGATCACCAGCGCTGATGCCGACCTGTGTGAGGCTCCTTCCACAGCCGAGGCCTCGAGCACCGCGGTTGTGCTCCATCAGAGCGCCCTGCCCACCCGAGCGTCCAGACGTCGAGCACCGCGTGCCATGGATGAGGCCCAGTTCACCACGGCTGCGCGTTCGATGCCGACCTGGCAACAGCCGCCTCCGCAGGCCCAGCTCTTTCCTGGCACAGTCCGCGCCCCAGCTCCCAAGCCAGACGCCTCTGCCCGGCGTACCGCCGCAAGTGCTGCACCGGTAGCGATATCTGACTCTGTGCTGCCATCCGACAAGACCTTCGAGCACTTCGTGGTGGGCTCATGCAACCAGTTCGCTCATGCTGCGGCCCGGTCCGTGGCCGATGACACATCCATCATTCGGTACAACCCCCTGTTCATCTATGGTGGAACCGGTCTCGGCAAGACCCACCTGATGGTGGCAGTCGGGCATCAGAGACTCGCTGCCGCACCGAACACCCGCGTGCTGTACGTGACAGCGGAACAATTCACCAACGAGCTGATCGAGTCACTCCGCTTCAAGCAGATGACCGAGTTCCGGAACAAGTATCGACGAGACACCGACTTGTTGCTCATGGACGACGTTCAGTTCGTCAGCGGCAAAGAGCGTACACAGGAAGAGCTCTTCCATACGTTTGAGTGGTTGCGTGAGCGAGGGCGTCAGATCATCTTCACTGCGGATGTACTTCCACGAGACATTCGCGGCTTCGAGCCCCGTCTGCGAACCCGCTTCGAGAGCGGAATGCTCGCCGACATGCAGCCGCCCGATCAAGAAACCCTCATTGCAATCCTGCATGAAAAGGCCGAGTCCTGTGGGCGCCCCATTCCCTCGGATGTTGCGAGCTACGTGGCTGCACGAGTGCGCGGCTCCATTCGGGAGATCGAGGGCGTGGTCCATCGACTCGATGCCTTGTCCAAGCTCTATGGACAGCATCCCACGCTCGCATTTGTTCGCGCCCACCTCGGCAATGTCTTGCCCGACGGACCTCCCCGCCCTGAGGCCGATGACATCATGGTCGAGGTTGCCAGCGCCTTTTCTGTTCAAGTCTCGCAGCTGCTTGGTCGCAGCAAGGTGCGTGACCTTGTGCGCCCGCGCCATGTAGCGATGTTTCTCGTGCGCAAGCACACCGGAAGCTCCTTCCCAGCCATTGGCCGACGGTTCCGCCGAGATCACACCACGGTGCAGCATGGTTGCCGCAAGATCGAGCAGGCAATGCAGACCGACATGGAGCTCCGGCAGATTGTCCACACCATCGAGCGCACCATCGGCTGCTGACCGCACGGCCGCGCTCCGCCTCCGACACCCCGCAGTGTCCGACTCGTGCGTCGGTCGTTGCGGGGCTTGCTTCGTTTTTTGGCCTTCATCCAAGGTTCAGACACCGCCTGGACATTCCACGCTTCCCGATGGGCGCTCGTTGTGTTCCACACCTCTCAATGTTCCACCTGGGGAACACACTGGGGAAACATGGGGCAAAACATCCAATTCGCGAGGGACAAAATGCCTCGGCATCCATTCGTCCCCAGGCATCCCCAAGTCATCCCCAGGCAACTCGGCTGAACGATCCCCAGCGTATTGATTCGACAATATCCATTATCAGGTGATCACCACCGATTTCCCCACCATCCCCAGGCTCTATGATCGACGACTACTATGATCTAAAACGATTATTTTTTGGATCATCATCGATCACGAGAGCACATGTCTTGCCATCCAGGACTGGCCACGCCCCCACTTGGCGGGGTAGGTCGACCGCGCACAACCTGGGCGCCAGCGCCTCATGGAGTATCGATGGAGCTCTACATCGAGCGGGACCAGCTCATCCGTGGCCTTGCCCGGGTGCAGGGTGTGGTCGAACGCCGAACCACCAACCCTGTCCTGTCGCACGTTCTGCTCTCTGCTCGTGGAGACTCCCTGCAGATGACAGCCACGGATAGTGCACTCACACTCGTGGCTGACTACCCGGCTACCGTTGAGAATGCCGGAGAGCTGTCGGTGGATGCACAGCGACTGTTCCAGATTGCTCGCACGCTCACCGACAGTACAGTGCACCTCTCCCTCTCCAAGGCCAACCGCCTCCACATCCGCTGTGGCAAGGCTGAGTTCAACGTGGTGGGCTCGAGTCCTGATGACTATCCACCCGTTCCAACGCGCGATGAACGTGCACGCCTCGTGGTGGTCGGCGGAGATCTTCGACGCCTGATCGAAGAGACACTGTCAAGCATCTCGGCCGACGACAACCGGTATGGCCTCAACGGTGGACATCTTGAGCAGATCACTACCGACCAGGGCGACTCTCGCTTGCGGTTGGTCACCACCGACGGCAGCCGTCTGTCCTGGTCTGAGGCACCCTTCGAAGGGAACTTTGGCCTCGGTGAGCGGATGCTGGTGCCTCGGAAGGCGCTTGGCGAAGTTCGCAAGCTCGTGGACCTCGACGAGTCTGAGTGGACGGTATCGTTTGGCCAGCGGTCTGCCGCATTCTCCACGGAGGGCCTCACGCTCATGCTGCGGCTGATCGACGGAGAGTTCCCTGACTACCGCCAGGTCCTGCCGAGTGCAGCCAAGCGGCGTGTGCGTGTGCAGCGAGGTCCGTTCACAGCGGCACTCAAGCGCGTGAGCATTATGGCATCGGATCGGAACCACTCAGTGCGGTTTGCGTTTGATGAAGACCGGCTCGTGATGACTGCGCACAACGTAGACGCGGGAGACGTCCGCGAAGAGCTCCCCGCCGACCTGGAAGGAACGCCGCTGTTTACTGGGTTCAACGTGCGCTACTTCCAAGACATCCTCGCAGCGACCCGCGGTGACGAAATGGTCCTCGAGCTGGGTGAGCCGCTCGACCCGTGCCTCGTTCGGATTCCAGACCGCGACGACTGCATGTTCGTGGTCATGCCAATGCGTCTCGACTGAACCTGGAGCAGCGTGCGTCTGGTCAGCTTGGAGGTCGCCGACTGGCGAAATGTCGCCAGTGCGCAGCTGGACACCAACGCGCGCTTTGTGGTGTTGCACGGCGACAACGCGCAGGGAAAGACCAACCTCCTCGAGGCTGTCTGGACCCTCTCCAACTTGCGCAGCTTTCGTGAGAGTCGATACCAGCGCCTGATTCGGCACGAGTGTGACTCCGTTCAAATCGATGGGATGGTCGTGGGGGAGTCTGGGCGACGGCGTCTGCGGTGGGCCCGCTCTGCGGCAAGTCGCACCATGCAGATCGATGGTCAGAATGTGCGGCAGCTCAGAGACTGGTTTGCTGTACTTCGTGCGGTGTTGTTCTGTCCTGAGCATGGAGCCATCATTCGAGGAGGCCCAGTGGAGCGACGGTCTTTTGTGGACCGAGCGGCCTTTACCACCCGCCCCGCCCACCTCGATGTGGTGCGACAGTACGCCCGGGTTCTCCGACACAAGGCCGCATTGTTGCGAAGCCGCAAGGGTGGGCGGGTACAGGTCGAGTCCTGGAACAGCCAGCTCGCACTCCTGGGCGGTCAGCTGGCCGCGCGCCGTGCCGCTGCCCTCTGCGACCTATCCGAGCCATTTGTCGAGGCACATCGCGCCATCGCTGGGCCACGGTCGGGCGTGGCTACCTTGCGAATGCGAGGCCTTGGTCGGGCAGCACCAGGCGAGCGGCTCGATCCAGCAGTGGTGACCGCACAGTTCATCGAGAAGCTGTCGACTGGTCTCGACGATGAAATTCGGCAAGCGCGGTGCCTGGTAGGACCTCATCGAGACGACCTTGTGGTGGATCTGGACGGACATCCGGCGCGAAATTTCGCGAGCCAGGGCCAGGCACGGTCCCTTGTGTTGGCCTTGAAGCTGGCGGAGCTCGAGGCAGCCCGACGGCAGGGTCTGGCACCATTATTTTTGCTCGACGACCTCACAAGCGAGCTTGATCGAAGTCGAATGGTCCGCCTGATGGAGGTTCTGGCCGATCTGAAAAACCAAGTCTGGCTCACCACAACCGACCCTCGCTGGCTGGGTCCGCTTCCTGGCGGAGACGTGGTCTCGTACAAGGTGGCGGCAGGCCGAGTCGAGCCGCTGTCCGAACCGCCCGAATAAAGCACGAAAACATCCGTCTGCAGCCCATTTTGGTTAGGGTTTACAGGGGTGGACGGTCTGCGGACAAACGGTTACTCGGCGGAGGTTGAAGATCCCCTGTACTTGGGCCGTGAAGAAGTGCCATCGAGCCGTGTTTTCGGCTGTTTTCGGCTCCTCCTGGCGCACGGTCGTACCACAGACCTTCAGCACCACCCCATCCAGCACATATGTATGGATGGGGTCGCTACGACGGTTCGGTTTCTTCTTCCGGTCCACACTCCTTCCGCATCCGCCTTCCTTTCCGTCCCGCCTCACTTTCGTTCGACCGAATCCCGGAGACAATCCCATGGCGTCACCAGAGCCTGCGTCTGCAGCGACGGAGCAGTCCGTTGCTCCCAACACGAGCGGCCTTTCGACCGAGCCATCTAGCGTCACTCCTGCGGCATCCGCGGACTACGATGCGAGCGCTATCAGCGTCCTGAAGGGTCTGGAAGCGGTCCGGAAGCGCCCGGCGATGTACATCGGCTCTACCGGTCCGCAAGGACTGCACCATTTGGTCTACGAGGTTGTCGACAACAGCATCGACGAAGCAATGGCCGGGTTCTGCAGCACGGTCCGAGTCGTTATCCATGAGGATGGCTCGATCTCGATTCGTGATGATGGTCGCGGGATTCCGGTCGACATTCACCCCGAAGAAGGGCGCCCCGCCGCGGAGATTGCGCTCACGGTGTTGCACGCTGGAGGCAAGTTCAAGAAGGGCAGCTACCAGGTATCGGGCGGGCTCCATGGGGTGGGCGTGTCTTGCGTGAATGCGCTGTCGGAATGGCTTCAGCTCGATGTATGGCGGGATGGCTCGCGGTTTCAGCAGCGCTACACACGTGGGGTCCCCACGACCGAGCTCACGGCGGTGGGTGAGCAGGTGGGTCAGCGTGGCACGCGGGTGCAGTTCCAGCCCGATCCAGAAATCTTTAAAGAGACCACCACCTTCAGCTTTGATGTGCTTGCCCGTCGGCTGCAGGAGCTTGCGTTCCTCAATCCTGGCGTGATCATCTCCATGGTGGATCGGCGGGACGAGCGCGAAGTGGAGTACTGCTACGAAGGCGGCCTCTCGAGCTTCGTGGAGCACCTCAACGAAGCGCGCACAGGACTTCACAAGGATGTCATTCACGTTCAGGGTGAGCGCGATCGCATCCAGGTCGACGTGGCTTTCCAGTGGACCAGCTCCTATGCCGAGACCATTCTGAGCTTCACCAACAACATCAACACGATTGATGGTGGCACGCACGTCTCAGGCTTGAAGGCGGCGCTCACTCGGACACTCAACACCTATGCCACACAGAACAACCTGCTGAAGTCCAACAAGGGTGCCACCATCTCGGGGGACGACATGCGGGAAGGGCTCACTTGCGTGGTGAGCGTGAAGGTTCCCGAGCCGCAGTTTGAAGGTCAGACCAAGACCAAGCTCGGAAATACCGAGGTCAAGGGTGTGGTGGAAGGGGTTCTCAACGACAGACTGTTCGCGTATTTGCAAGAGCATCCCAACGTAGCGAAGGGTGTCATCTCGAAGGCCGTCGAAGCTTCGCGTGCGCGGGAAGCGGCTCGGAAGGCGCGCGAGCTGGCACGTCGGAAGTCTGCACTCGAAGGTGGCGACCTTCCAGGGAAGCTTGCGGACTGTCAGGAGCGCGACCCCAGTAAGTGCGAGCTGTACCTGGTCGAGGGCGCGAGTGCAGGCGGTTCTGCCAAGCAGGGGCGCGACCGGCGCACCCAAGCGATTCTTCCGTTGCGGGGCAAGATCCTGAATGTGGAGAAGGCACGCTTCGACCGCATGCTGTCCAACGAAGAAATCCGCACCCTCATCTCGGCACTTGGTACGGGTATCGGGCCAGACTTCAATACGGAAAAGCTCCGATATCACCGTATTATCATCATGACCGACGCCGATGTGGATGGTTCACACATCCGCACGTTGCTGCTCACATTCTTCTACCGACAGATGAACGCCCTGGTGACAAGTGGCCATCTCTACATCGCGCAGCCGCCCCTGTACAAGGTGAAGAAGGGTCGGAAGCAGCAGTACCTCAAGGACGATCCGGCACTCGAGGATTTCCTGGTGAGTCAGGGACTGCGTTCGCTGGTACTGGAGCTTCCGGGCGGAGATGTGGTGGAAGGCACTGTGCTTGCGCCGAGTATCGAGAAGATTCGTCGCTACGTGAGCACACTGGAGCGTCAGAGCCGGCGTGCGTTGCCGGAGGTTCTCGACGCCTGGTACGGCATGCAGGGCCATCGCATCGACTTTTCAGACCGCGATGCCCTGGAAGCAGCAGCGGAACAGATCATCGAGCGAATCGAGCTTGTGGCTCCCGACCTGCACATCTCGGAAGTGCGCATCACACGCGACCGGGCACCAATGGGTGAAGAAGAGGCGGTCTCAGAGCTGCCGGTACTCGAGGTGGTCACCCTTCGCAATGGTGAAGAGCGCCGCACCCGCCTTCGCGCCGCTGCGGCCGATGCTGAGGGTCTGGTTCGCCTCGTTGACTCGCTGCATGAAACCCTGCCGCTGCCACTCGTGATGACCGGTGCGCTTGTTCCCATCGTGTCATGGCGTGTGCTGCTCAACACGGTGCTTCAGTCGGCTCGCAAGGGCTACGACATTCAGCGCTACAAGGGACTTGGGGAGATGAACCCGGACCAGCTGTGGGAAACCACCATGGATCCCGATCGGCGCACGCTCCTTCAGGTGCAGGAAGAAGACCGCGGTCAGTCCGACCACATCTTCAGCGTGTTGATGGGCGATGCGGTTGAACCGCGTCGCGCATTCATCCAGAATCACGCTCTCGACGTTCGGAACCTTGACATCTGACATCTGACATTCACCCCGCAGCGAGTGGGATATTTCGGGCAGGGAGCCGCGCGGCCATCTGGTGCGGAGCTCGACAGGAGGACACATGCGAGCCAGCCGCATTGCCGGTCTCGGGCACTTTGTGCCCGAACGCGTCGTGACAAACGACGACCTCTCGCAGTGGATGGAGACCAGCGACGAGTGGATTCGGCAACGCACGGGGATCGAAGAGCGTCGGTGGGTAGAAGGCGATGTGGGCGCGTCCGATCTTGCATTGCCGGCAGCGAAGCAGGCGCTGGCCGAGGCCGGGATCGAAGCCTCTGAGCTCGACATGGTCGTCTTTGCCACGCTCTCGCCCGACATCAACTTTCCCGGCTCTTCCTGCTTGTTGCAGGCAAAGCTGGGTGTGCCCGGCATCGCCACCCTCGACATTCGCAACCAGTGCACGGGCTTCGTGTACGGGCTGGCCGTGGCCGATCAGTTCGTGCGGACTGGGATGATGAAGCATGTACTCGTGGTGGGGGGCGAAGTGCACAGCAGTGGCCTCGACATCTCCACGCGGGGGCGCGACGTAGCGGTCCTGTTTGGCGATGGTGCTGGCGCGGCGGTGGTCTCTGCCAGCACGAAGGGCTCGAGAGAGATTCTCGGGCACAAGCTGCACGCAGATGGCACGCACCATGACATCCTGATGCTCGGAGCGCCGGCGAGTGGGCGGAATCCTCGGCTCACACCGGAGATGCTCGAAGAAGGCCTACACTTCCCAAAGATGAACGGTCGCGCGGTCTTCAAGCATGCCGCCACCCGATTTCCGCAGGTGATCGTCGAGGTCCTCGAGGCACACGGATATGGTCCGGCCGACATCGGAATGCTCATTCCGCACCAGGCCAACCTCCGCATCAGTGAGTTCGTGGCCAAGCGGCTGGGCCTCTCACCAGATCGCGTGCACAACAACATTCAGCGATACGGAAACACCACCGCGGCGTCGATTCCGATCGCGTTGCATGAAGCTGTGCAAGGTGGACGCATCAAGGATGGTGACCTTGTGGTGCTCGCTGCCTTTGGCGCAGGGTTGACCTGGGGCGCCAGCCTCATTCGTTGGTAGGAAGACCCCTTGGACGTTCGTAAGCTCCTCAACAGTCGGCTGATTCTCGTCACGGGAAAGGGCGGCACCGGGAAGACCACCGTGTCGGCTGCGCTCGGTCGACTGCTGTCGGATCGGGGTGAACGCACCATCGTGGCGGAGGTCGATACCTTTCGGCCAGCGCTCACCCCCATGTTGGGCAAGAAGCCTGTCTACAAGCCATCTGCGGTGGCCCCAAACCTGCACGTGTGCAACATCTCGTGGCGCGATGCCCTCGTAGAGTGGCTTCGGGGCCATGTGCCGGGGCAGCGGGTGGTGCGACGAATTCTCGACAACAACCTGGTGCAAACCTTTCTGGATGCAACGCCGGGCCTGCGCGAGACCGTCATCCTGTCCCGAGTGGTCACGCTGCTGGAAACCTACGACCGCGTGGTTGTGGACATGCCCGCCAGTGGTCACGCCATCAGCCTGCTGGGTGTGCCGAACGTTGCCATCGGCCTGATGCGGGGCGGGCCCATTCGAGAGCGCGCTGAAGTGGTTCTGCGCCATCTCTCTGCCCCCACGACGGCGCTGGTGATCGTGGGCCTTCCCGAAGAGATGGTGGTCAACGAGACGGTCGAGCTCTGGGAACGCTTGCAGAAAGAGGTACCCACCTTGCGCCGGCCACTCGTGGTCCTCAACCGCGCAGCCCTACCCAGCTTGAGCCAGGACGAACGCACTTTGCTGGAGCGACTTGAGTCACAATCGGCCCAGACGCTCTCGCCAGTGCAGCAGGAGCTGATCCGGGCCGGTCGATGGGAGGCCACGCTGGAGCAAGGCACCGCCGACTCGTTGATCCGTCTCGATGACGAGCTTGGGGTTGAGGTGATTCCGGTGGCTCGCCTCGGTGCTCTCGGTGGATTCGAGGGAGGACCAGCCCGAATTGTGCAGCAGGTGGCATCGACCTTGGCTCGTGCCGAGCTTGCAGCGGCACAACCCGCACATGGGAGTGCAGGTCGATGAGCACATCTTCTGAACAGAAGCATCGAAGCGCTGGCCCACCGCTCGGCACCTTGATCGGTGACCGCAAGCTGGTGGTCTGTGTGGGCTCGGGTGGTGTGGGAAAGACCACAACCGCAGCGGCCATCGGACTGCAAGCTGCCATTCGTGGTCGCAAGGTTCTCGTACTCACTATCGATCCAGCCCGACGGCTGGCCAATTCGTTGGGTTTGTCGCGGTTTGGAAACGACGAGACCCAGATCGACCTGTCGGCCCTGCCCGAAGCGAAAGGTGAGCTGTGGGCCATGATGCTCGACCAGCAAAAGACTTTCGACGACCTCATCGAGCGAATCGCGCCCGACGATGAGCGTCGAGATGCCATCCTGAACAACCGTGTGTACCGGGCGACCGCCGACAACATCTCGGGCAGCCAGGACTACATGGCGACCGAGAAGCTCTACGACGTAGTGGAGAGCGGACGCTACGAGCTGGTGGTCCTCGACACCCCACCCGTCAAGAACGCACTCGACTTTCTCGACGCGCCTGGCCGCCTCGCACGGTTTCTCGACAAGCGCGTGATGAAGTGGTTCTTGTCTCCCTACGACAAGGATCGGGTGTTCGGCCGACTGCTCACCAGCACGAGTGCCGTGGTGTTCCGTCTGTTGTCGCATGTTTTTGGTCGGGAATTCCTCGACGACCTTGCGGAGTACTTCCAGCACTTCCGCGACCTCTACGACGGCTTTCGCGAACGCCAGGAAGCGGTTGTGGAGATGTTTCATGATCGAAAGCGCACGAGCTTTCTCATCGTGTGCGCTCCCAACGGGCCTTCGTCGGAAGTGGCGCGCTTTTTTCTCGACGAGCTGCGGCAGCGCCGGATGCCGAATCCGGGCGTGATTGTCAACCAGCGGCACCTCACGCTGGGCAGGAAGCTCAATGCACGCACAGAGCTCGGTGAGACGCTCACGGGGCTGGCTGACGGCCTACCACCGGCGGCAGCGAGCTCTCTGGCCGCTCGACTGGGTGCGGCCCACCGACGGATGTTGGGGCTTTCCAAAGCAGAGGGCACCATCGTAGACTCCTTGCTCCAAGCGCTTCAGCCTGAGCAAAAGAGCTGGCAGGTGCCTCGACTCGATGATGAAGTCAACGATCTTGCAGGCCTGGCGCGCGTGGGTGCGTGCCTGTTCGATGCGTCGGAAACTTGAGTCGATGGCGACAGCTGGGCTGCCACAAGTCCCCAGCCTGACACTCTACCCTTCCACGCAGTTCTCGGATTCGACGGGGTCTGCCTGCCAGAAGGGCTAAGCCGTGGGGTGGATCGCCCTCCGATGTCGACGGTTGCATCGAATCTGACCACCGTCTGTCTGAGGCGATATGGTACACATCTCCTCTCGGTCGGAGTCGTCCATGACAGTCAGCACGGTCGCTTTTGCAGCAGCACTCCTCGGCTCGACCGCGAACGCGGGTCGAATGCCGCTCGCCTCCCTCAACCGCCTCCACGGCGGGTTGGCGATCACAGACAGCGCATCGGGCCTGGGTGGCATTGTCGGGATGGACTCTCGACTGACGCGACTCGTCTTCGTTGATCTTGGAGGCTTCTTTACGCCTGGCGATCAGAAGTACGACTCGTCCATCAATCCAGAGACACAAGATCCGAGCGAGTGGTACACGCTCCGCAGCGGTTTGTACGCGGCTCCCGGCCTGCGGATCCCGCATCGCTATCAGGATGGATTCAACTGGGATGTGGTCGGACGCGCTGGGTTTGCCGCGCTCTGGATCGCCGACGAGTCACAGCGGATCATTCCGGATGACGAGGCGCTCGTGTACAGCGAAGCAGGCCTTTTGCTGGGTGCAGATGTGCTGCTTCGATTCGATGAGATCGGGGTTCGGATGTCCGGGAAGGCATACGGGTGGCATGCCTATTCGCCCGTCAAGCAGGCTGAAAGCAACACGATCCGACCGCAGTTTACGATCGAGGGCGTGTACCAGTTTTGATGTTTTGATCTGTAAAAGGTCACGTTGACCCTCTGCCGGTCCGATGTGGGAGGTACCCCACCTCGCGGAGACGGCACCGATGGTCGCAACGGATAGACAGGTTCTGGACAGCGTGTTCGCCTTTTTTGGCGAGCTTCCCTCAAAGGGACAGGTTCGCCTGTTCGATAGCGTGACGGTGCATGACCTTGCCCCTGGAGATGTTCTGTTCTGGCAGGGCCAGACGGGCGGCAGTGTCTACTTCGTGGAGACAGGAGAACTTTCCATCTGGTGGGAAGCAGCCGACGGAGAGCAGGAGCTGATGCGGTTCGCCGGTCGCGGAGACTCGGTCACACCTGCCGCGCTGCTCGATGAAACACCCCGCATACGAAGCTGTCTGGCCGAAGCGCCCACGCGCGTGCTGGAGCTGTCGGCGAGTGGCTTCCGGCAGTTGACCGCGCTCGACCCCAAGACGGCCGGCCACGTGCTGGACATGCTGAGTACCTGCGCAGCCGAACATCCGGACTCAGGCGACCCGGCACAGCAGCTCTCGTGGCTCGACGCCCTGCCCAGTCCTGACTGAGCACGGCTGGTGCCGCTCACTGATCGGTGATGTGAAACTCGACGCGACGGTTGTTGGCCCGACCATCGCTGGTGCGGTTGGTGTCGATGGGGCGCTCTTCGCCGAAGCCTTCTGGCGCCATCCGTCCCGTCGCGATTCCCTGGCCCACGAGGTAGTCGAACACAGCCTTGGAACGTTGCTGGCTCAGGCGCTTGTTGAGGGAGTCAGAGCCCTGACTGTCGGTGTGCCCTTCGATCCGAACCTTGATCGATGGATAGTCGCGAAGCACCTGCGCTACGCTGTTCAAGATGTCGTATGAAGCCGGCAGGATTCGAGAACGACCCGTCTGGAAGAGTACCCGCTCCAGGATTTCGATCCGATCGGCCGTTACGCGAATGTTGTCGGGCTTGACGTCGGGGCAGCCATCATCATCGAGGTACTCGTTGATGTTTTCGGGCTCGTCGGGGCACTTGTCGGCGTAGTCGGGTACCCCATCGAGATCGCGGTCCGTGTTGCCTTCGGGGCAGCCATCTTCGTCGTTGTAGCCGTTGATGTCTTCCGGCTCGTTGGGACACTTGTCGGCGATGTCGAGCAGGCCGTCGTTGTCGTTGTCGGTGTCGGGACAGCCGTCGTCATCCTGCCAGCCATCGGGATCTTCGCGCTCTGTCAGACACTGGTCGGCATCATCGAACACACCGTCGTTGTCGCCGTCTTTTTCTGGGCAGCCGTCTTCGTCTTTGTAGTTGTTGAAGAGCTCGGCTTCCTGGGGACAGGCATCGAGGTGATCCTCGATACCATCGGCGTCGGCGTCTTTCGGACGGCACTGGTCAGCCCGCTCGAGGGCGGTCGCCATGCTGTCGCGTGCAATCGTGAGGTGACGCTCCGCTTCGCGTGCGTCTCCCTGTTCGAATTCCAAGATTGCAAAGCTGTGGTGCGTCTCGGCCATGGCAAGGTGGCTGGGAGCACACTGCATGGCCCAGTTGTCGGACCGGGCGAACTCGATGTCCTTGACCATTTGCTGGTCCCAGTCCCGCACGGGTGCGGGCTTGGCACAGGCCGACAGGAGTCCGGCAACGAGAATAGTGGCGCGGTAGGTCGTCACGAGCGCTTCCTCACCCGCCCCAGGGCGTGGGCGTGGGGTTGGTGACCGGAGCCTCCGCCGGAGCACTGGTGGCGGGCGCGGATGCGGGAGCAGCAGCAGTGGGCAGCTCACGCATCTGGCCGGGAATCACGCCGGTGGCGCGGTTGTCCTGCGCACGCTTGGTGGCGCGCTCCGCAAGCTCAGCCGCTTCGATGGCAAGCTGCTCGGCGGCGCCAAAGTCGGCGTATGCCCACTCTTCGCGGCTCTTCTTCATGGTCTCGTTGGCGCGGGTCCACATGTAGGGTGCCCAGACTTCAGCCTCGAGCACTCGGGCTTCGTAGAGGGCCTGCTCGGCCTTTGCGAAGTAGACGGTGCTCTTCGTGGCTGTGCAGCCCAGCAGCAGCGCGGGAAGCAGGACGAGCCAGCCGACACGCCAGAAGCGGTCGGGCGCGGCAGCTGCTTTGGTTGAGGGCATCATGGAGCATCCACGAAGGAGGATACCTGGGGAGGTGCGGCAAGCGGACCGTAGGGATGGCCACCGTAGCGGGCACGGGGCTCCGCCGCCAATGGCCTACCATCGATCCATCCTGAGGGGGGACATGTCAAGACAGGGGCCATCACGGAGCAGTCGCAGGTTCATCTGAAGGTGATGGCTCTGACTTGTCGCCCGTGGTTTCGGGCGCTGGCGTGCGTTGGCCTTGCCACTCCGCAAGGTCGAACACTGCCATGAAGTACCGGCGGGGCATCTCCACGGTGGGAAGCTGGACTTCCCGACTGGCCCAGGGGATCCAAGCGGGACCCTCTGGAAATTGACTGGCGCGCCCGGGCCAGTCGAAGGCCTCAAGCTCGAGGGTCTCTTGTGGCTCGACTCCGAGCTTGTCGGTGAGCACACGGACCACG
>CAJWOS010000069.1 GCA_913044235.1 uncultured Pseudomonadota bacterium | reverse complement strand
CTTGCGCGCTCCGGCGACGAATGACCCGGCTGACGGCCAGGGGTATCTGCCAGCGACCCGTGCCCAGACAGGTCACCAGGCCAGCGGTGGCGAGATGATCTCGGACCGCATCCCAGCGCTCGGCCCCCACGATGGTGCCCATCAGATCGTCGGGCAGAGTGGCTGGTGCATGGGGCAGCACGCTCAGTGCGAGCATGGTCTCGGCGAGTACGGGCGGTGCGGTTTGCAGGCCGATCGAGAGCGCCGCATCTTCCAGTTCCTCCTGGACACTGTGCTGCGAAACCGATGCCATCGCAGCCAGCAGCTCCGCCGGCGAGAGCCATGGAGCACGACCGCCGAGGAGTCGCGCACATCGAACCACCAGACCAGGTCGCGTCGCGAGGGCATGAGCGAGGGAGCGACCGGCATTGGTCTGCGCCACGGGACCGGCCCACAGCAGCAGCTGCTCCCAGGCTTCCTCGGGCGATTGTGTAGGGACTCGAATGCGCTGGACTGGGACCTCGGCGGGCACGGGCTGGTCCGACGTGACGAGCAGCCGGTGGCTGGGCCCCAGTCCGCCCCACAGTCTGCGGATCCAGCGGATGTCTGAGACCCCATCGAGCACGAGCAGCATGCGCTTTTGCCGGAAGTGCGTTCGAAACAGGTGCAAGGCCGGTTCCACATCGGCCGCTCGAGCCAGGCGGGCGTGGTCGATTGCTGCACCGATGTCGCGCAACACGTCGAGCAAGTCGCTTGAGTCGGTCATCTGCGAGACGAAGACCCCTCCGGGGAAGGCAAGGTGGACACGGGGATCTTCCACAACCAGAGCGGTGATCGCTGAGCGGACCGCATGGTCCGGTCCGCACAACACCACCGGCGGCCCGCCGACTTCTTCGAGTCCATGGCGGATGGTTTGGGTCACGGTACGAAGCGTAGGGACGAAGACAGGTGGGGTGAGGTCTGCCGAGGTGTCACCGTACGGATCGTCGCCGGGGATGACCCAGCCCGCGTTGTCGAGTGCGGTCAGGAGCGGGACCGAAAGAGCGGCGGCGCGGGCGCGGAACTGAGATGCGAGTCCTTCTCGCCAAATGGCCTGTAGTGCCACGCCCGGATCGTTTCGAGCATCGGGGTAGCGCCGCAGGATGACGGCACCACCGGGAAGCGTGCGGATCAGGCGAACCATCCGGATAGGCGGAAGATGATCGCCGAGGGCCTCGCCCAACACGACTGCAGGATCCCCGTGTACAGGGCGGGTCCAGGGATGCGGATGGTTGGTTTGAAGAGGCATGGTGGTGTAGAGAGAGTCTGGGAATACGAAGGGAGCGGTAGGAATTGGGTTTTGTGACCGCTCTGTCGGATCGAGGTGTTGGCGGAAGGGGAGTGGTTGGGTGTTGGGCGAACGCTCGTTCCGTTCACTCAGATTACCATCCGGGTGGGTGTTGCAAGGGAGAAAATCCAACGTCTGCGAAGGAGAGAGAGGCTGCTCCCGGCTTCGATATGCCCCGAAACCCGAGGGGTCGGACACGGTAGGGCAGGGTGGGCTTTGTCTGCTTTTGCTCCCATGGAGATATGCATGCGACATCCTCGGTTTCCAGACATCTCCCCCATCGCCTGGGAACATCCGGCCGATGCGGCGGCTCTGAGTATGGTCCGAGCGATTCCGGGTCTGGATCGTGCGATCGGTGCCACCCTGGGCCGGGTCAACGAATTGGCCGCAGGACAACGCCTGCTGGGAGGGGCCACGCGGGTCACAATGCAGACGCATCCACGGGCCTGGCGTGTGTGGAACGAAGTCGGCGAAGCGCTCGATGTGGAGGTCCTCCCGCCCCTGTACGCAAAGGCCATGGGAGGGGTGAATGCCGCCACCACGGGAATGGACCATCCCATTGTGCTCGTGAGCGAAGAGACGCTGACGCGGTCCGGCTCCGGAGTGCTGCGCGCAGTTCTTGCCCACGAGCTCGGACACATCTTGAGCGGACACATTCGGTATAAGTCTGCCTGGATGTTCCTCGCGACGTTGGGCACCGCTTCGCTTCCAGGCGTTTGGACCATTCCGGTCTATGCGGGCGCGATGGCGGCCTTTCGCGCCTGGGACCGTGCGAGCGAGCTTTCTGCGGATCGAGCGTCCCTACTGGTCACGGGCGATGTCGGCATGCTCTCGGTGCCGCTGGCCGGACAGGAGCCAAAGCGTCCCGGTCAGCGACTGCGAGAGTGGGCCGGCCGGGCGGAATGGTCGGAACGCATAGAGCCAGTGCTCGACGGCGGATGGCGGGCGCTGCAAGCGCATCCGGCCACCAAAGACCGCATCGCTGCGCTGCGGCAGTGGGAGCGTTCCGACCACTACGCGGCGATTCTTGATGGCCGGTACCCCCGCCGTGGCGATGAGCGTCGCCAAGCCGGTCGCTGGCTCGAGGCGCGAGCCGCCACGCTGCGGGAGGGTTGGAAGGGCGCCATAGAGGCCATCCAGGAAAGCGCTCGCGAGGGCTGAATTCCCGGTTCGAGCAGGGTATGCAATCCGCATGGCAAATCTCGGCTATCTCCAGCTCACGCGCGAGTGCTATCAGCACTGTCGGTTCTGTTCGAACCCGCCGACCGGCATGGACCTGTCGGAACAGGAGATGCGTGGACTGATCGATGAGCTTGCCGATATGGGCTACGACGGTGTCATTCTCACCGGGGGCGAGCCAACCCTCTCACCGCTGTTGTTCCCGGCGCTCCGCTATGCACACGAGCGCGGCCTCTACAGCCGGATGATCACCAACGGGCAACTGCTCGCCGACCGAGACTTCTTCCGTCAGTGTGTGGACGCCGGGCTTTCGCACATTCACGTTTCGCTACACAGCTACCGCCCCGAGGTGCACGACTACATCACGAAGTACCCGCAGGCTTGGGAAACGTTGGTGGCCTGCCTGTCGCATGTCCCGGAAATGGGCATCACCGCCGACATCAACACGGTCATCAATGCCTACAATGCCGATCACTTGCACGAGACGGTCATCTGGCTGTGCGACCGCTTTCCGTTCATCCGTCACTTCGTGTGGAACAACATGGACCCCGACGGCAACCGGGCCGAGGCCAATCCCGACTGCATCCCGCGCCACTACGAGTTCCAGGTCAGCCTGGAGCTCGCCATGGAATACCTGCATCGCACCGGTCGCACGTTCCGGGCGGAGCGAGTGCCTTTATGCTTCATGACTCGCTTTGCATGGGCGAGTACCGAGACTCGGAAGATCATCAAAGAAGAGGAGCGATGCATTCGGTTCCTTGATCAGAAGGGCTTCGTCCACCAGCTCGAATTCCTCCACGGCAAGGGATCGGCCTGTGACGCCTGCCGCTGGGACTCCATCTGTGCCGGGATGTACTCCATGGCCAAGACCTTCGACGAGCGTGAACTGGCACCCGTCTTCGATGATCCGGTGCCCGTCATGCGCCAAGTGCTCGGACGCGAGCCGGAGGCCGATCTGGTTTCCCGAATCCAGGCTCGTCTGGGACGACGCTCCAACACCGAGCAGCCATCCGAAGAAATGCGCCAGGCCCAGTGGTCTCGTCCGCTGGGCACGCGGGCGTCGTAGCGCAGGACCACGATGAAACCACGACGTCATGCCGAAGATGGGCTGGGTATTGTGGGCTCTGGTCGGGTGGCCTATGCTGTCGGCACTCTGCGCCTCGAGGCTCTGATGCTGAACCGCTGTCTTCCACCATCCGTCCACTCGACGGGCCGCAACACGATGGTGTCGGCGGTCCTCCGAGGGGTACCGGTCTTGTGCGTGGCCATGAGCACTTCTGGCTGTGGTGGCGAGAACAAGCTCGACGTGTACCGAGAGCCACCCCAGGTGATCATCACGGCGCCTCCGGAAGGCACGGAGCCCTACACCGGGCAGTCCATCAACTTCGAAGCGCAAATCCAGGTCTTCGATAGCTCCGATCCGGCCGACGTCACTCATCGGTGGGTCGCGGGTGACGAGACGATGTGCGAGACCGATTTCTTTACGGCCGACGG
This sequence comes from uncultured Pseudomonadota bacterium, assembly GCA_913044235.1. Lineage (GTDB taxonomy): Bacteria > Myxococcota_A > UBA796 > UBA796 > UBA2385 > CAJWOS01. The sequence continues at coordinate 14,248 of CAJWOS010000069.1, read as the reverse complement.
ATTCGGCAACTGCACCTGGAGCTTCAGTCAGGCCGGTCCGGTCACGGTGTCTGTCACAGCCACCGACCCCAACGGTGACCGGTCCAGCTACACGATGGAGCTCGTGGTTCGCGCCAACACACCCCCATCCATCGAGATGACGGACCCTGAAGAAGGGTCGGACTATTCGTCGGACGCGCTCATTGTCTTTGGTGCCATCGTGTCTGATGCCGAGGAAGATGCCTCCGAGCTGGTGGTGAGCGCCACATCGAACATCGACGGTCCGATCAGCTTCTCGGCTGCGCCCACGTCCACGGGCGAATGGGTGGATGGGACCCAGCTTTCTCCCGGCGAGCACCTGCTCACCTTCATCGTGGAAGACAGCTTCGGCCAGTCCGACCAGGATACCCTGCGGGTGGATGTCTTCGAAAACGGGCCTCCGAGCATCGACAGCGTTTCCACCAGCCCTGTGCCGGTTTACACCGACGACGACGTGCTCGCTGTACCCAATGGCTGGGTGGACTTCACCGGCGCGAGTCCCCGGTACCGGTATCGGTGGTTCATCGACGATGGCAGCGGGGAGTTTGCGGAAGATGCAGCCATCACGACGGGGACGTACCCCAATGGAAAGACGAAGAAGGGCGACCTTCTCTTTGTCGATATCACGCCGTACAACGACTATGGCGACGGCGCGACCGTGGCGAGCTCTGTGGCTGAAGTGCTCAACTCTCCCCCCGAGCAGCCGTCTGTGGCATTCGATCCTGCATCGCCACAGCCAGACCAAAACCTGCAAGCCGTGATTCTCGTGGCCTCCTACGATGCCGATTCCGATCCGGTCTCCTACGAGTACGAGTGGTTTGTCAACGGCGTGGTCGTGAGTGAAACCTCCAATGTGCTGCCAGCTGGAAGCTCGTCCAATGGCGATACGGTCGAGGTGATCGTTACCCCTTGGGACGGCGAGGACTATGGCACGCCCGCAACGGTCTCGAGTGCCATCGTGGATGTCACACCACCAGACGACCCGGTTCTCGACACCCCCGAGGCCTACCGAAACGAAGACGAGTGGACCCTCACGGGCACCTGTGAGCCCTACACCACGGTCGACTTTTCCTGCAGCAACGGCATCACCACCTGGACCTTCTCACTCACCTGCGAAGCAGATGGCTCGTTTGAATACATCGACTCTGGGCTCACTCGCGGGGTTCAGTCGTCGTGTTCGGCCATCGCGACCGACTCTGCGGGCAACGCGTCGGGAACGAGCAACACGGTGTCCACGGAGGTCTGTGATCCGGAAGACACCTACGAAGACGACTTCGGAACCGGTGACGCAGGTGCTTCTGCCATCGACCGGTGGACCGCCCTCTCCGACGACGGCCGCACCACGATTTCGATCGAAGGCAACATCCTCGGCGCCAGCGACTCGGAAGACTGGTACGTGATCTCCTCGTCGGACGACCTCGCCTCCGATCGCAGCGCCGGTATCGACTACTACAACTTCGCCATCAACTTGGTGGACGGCACGTCGGAATACGAGTTCTACGTCTACAAGGGCACATACGACCCGGTCGACCTCGAGTGTGCGAGCACGGGCGGCTACACCGAGTATTCAGACTTCGTGGAAGATGTGGGCGATGGCAGCCATGCCATCCCGGCAGACACGCGGTCGTGCGGCGAGTCTGGGGACTCGACCCGCAACGAGTGCGAAGACCGCTCCACGGACTACTACGTGCAGGTCATTCGCACGACCTCTTCGACCTCGAGCTGCCAGCACTACGAGCTCGAGATCACCAACGGAGTGTGGTGATGCCGACTCGACGTTTTGTCCTCCAAGCCATGGGCGTCTCCGCGGCTGCGGCCACAGGGTTGGGGGCCTCACCCGCTGCACTGGCCGGTGTGGTCGGTTCCCGCGCTGCTGCGCCCTGGTGGTTGCTGGCGCCTCTGAAGGCCGGAACCTCGGTGGGTGGGCGTTGGCGGCTCCACGGCCTCGAACCGGTCGATCGCGGCGCCACGATTCTATCGCTTGTCCATCGAGATGGCCGGCAGGCGCGGGTCCATATCTGTGCCCGGCGGGGCTCGGCTCGTGGTCTGGCGCACACCGGTCTGTTCGACCTTGTGCTCATGGATGGGGGACAAGGCGATCGGCCCACCGATGAAGAACTGGGGCGAGTGCTCTGCCAGATTGCTCGCCACATCCGCCGAAACGAACTGCGAGTTGATGAAGACGGCCTGCGTTCGGTGCTTGGGCTGCAGGCCCACACCGATCGAGCCGCTCGGTACGGTCCGCAAACCCTCCTTTGACCGGATTAGGCGGCCTCAGACCTGGAGCCTGCCGGTTCCAGCCCTCCGAGGTGCGGTATGAAGTGGCTTGCGCGCCGAGGTCCGGTGACGGTCTCCCGCAGCCCTCATGGCGCTCACTCACTCACCCAGCCCTCCACGGTAATCTCGAAAGCAGGTGGCCCTCGTGTCCGACACCACAACGCAGTCTCCCTCTGAGATGGAGGAACTCGTCTATGACACCGACGGCCGCAGGGTCGCCTTTACTCTCGATGAAGAGCTCTACCCCCGAGAAGCAATCCTCGGTGCAGCCTACCTCTTCCTCGACCGGTGTTTTGTGTTCCTTGAGCGCCCCGCCGACCAGAAAGTTCAGGTTCGGCTGAAGACCAAGGACGGAGCCAGCGACCCCGATGCTCTCGAGGTTCTCGCCGGAGAGTTCGCCAATGCGTTGCTCGATCAGGTGGTTCGGTTCCGAGTTGCGGAGAGCACTGGTCAGCTGCGCGAATATGCATTTGCCCGTGCGTTCTTCACCACCCCTGCACAGTCGAGCATCGACCAGCTGCTTGCTGAGCTTGATGATGAAGAACTGGAAGAAGACGACCTGGAAGTGGCCGTTCCGTGGGAACAGGATGGGGGCGGCCAATGACGCTGATGTTCAGCCGGTCGCTCTACGATCCCGACGCTTTGCGCGAGACGGTGGCTGCATACGGCGAGCTGGCCACGTGGACAATCACGGTCGACGACCACACCATTGCGGTTGTCTGCACCGACCCGTCGCCAGAAATACCCGATCTCACAGACCACTTCGCGAACCATGCCCTCCATTTGTCCATCGCCAATGCACGGCGGTCGTCTGAGGGGAATCTTTGAGTCGCATCACCACCAAGTCGCTCCGACTGCCAAAGCGCTCGGTGCGTGCAGAGCACCTTGGCTACTTTCGGTTTGGACGGATCGGGAAGCATGTGGTGCTCACAAACGATGCAGGAGAGTGGTCGCAGCTCACACCCGGTGAGTTCGATGCCTTCTTGATGGGCAACGTGGAAGACGGCCATCCTCGGTTTGAAGAGCTACGCGAACGCGGCTTTCTCCGCGCAGATCTCGATCTCGACGACATGGCGCGGAAGATTCGACGCAAGCGCCGCTACCTGGGCCACGGCCCGCACCTCGCGGTTCTCATCACGACGCTGCGCTGCAACCAGTCCTGCGCATACTGCCATGCCAGTCGCACCGACATGCATCGCACCGACACCGACATGTCACTCGAGACTGCTCGACTGGCGGTCGATCACGCCATGAAGACCCCGAGTCCTTACCTGTGCTTTGAGTACCAGGGTGGCGAGCCCACAGTGAACTTCGATGTGCTGAAGTTTTGCGTGGAGTACAGCCGCGAGCGGAACAAGCAGGAAGGCAAGACGCTCGACCACAGTGTGGTCACCAACATGACGTACATGAACCAGGAGCGGGCCGACTGGTTGGTCGCCAACAAGGTCCTGGTGTGCACTTCGCTTGATGGACCCGAGAGTGTCCACAATGCCAACCGTCCGTGGACCGGCAAGAAGGCGGCGGCCTACGAGTCGGTTGTGGGATGGATGAAGTACTTCAACAACAAGTACGTGGAGCAGGGACTCGACCCTGAGCTCTGGCATGTGGATGCGCTCATGACGAGCACGAAGCGGTCGCTCAAAGCGGGCAACCAGATCGTGGACCTCTACGTAGATCTGGGCATTCGCAACATCCACATTCGGCCACTGAATCCCTTTGGGTTCGCCACCAAGACCTGGCGGGCCATCGGCTACTCGATGGAGGAGTGGCTTGGCTACTACGAGCGCACGCTCGATTACATCATCGAGCTGAACAAGCAGGGCGTGCAGATCATGGAGGGCACGGCGGCCACCTTCCTGAAGAAGATGCTCACCCCCGACGACCCCAACTTCGTCGATATTCGGACGCCAGTGGGCTCGGGAACGGGCCAGATCTGCTACGGCTTCGATGGATCGATCTTTCCGTCGGATGAAGGACGGATGGTGCACGGGATGGGCGACTCGATCTTCAAGATCGGCGATGTCTACAACACGTCGTTCGAAGAGGCCGTGAACCATCCCACCGTTCGAAGCATCGCGACCGCGTCGTACCTCGACACGCTGCCCATGTGCGCAACATGCTGGAATGCGCCTTACTGTGGGGTTCGACCCCTCCACAACTACATGCAGTTCGGTGACCTGTTCGCCCAGCGTCCGCTGACAGGCAAATGTCAGCAGCACATGGGGATCGTGGGCTTGTTGTTCAAACGACTGGCCAACGACCCGGATGGTGCGGTAGCTTCAATCTTCAGACGGTGGACCATCGACCGTCCGCGCCTTGCGGACGAGACGTGATTGGTCCGGAGTCTGCGCTCGTATTCGAGTACAGTCAGAGCATCCCCCCGAACCCCACGGGCCGTGCATCCGTCCTGCGGAGGAATCATGGATAAAGGCGATTCGAACCCCAAGTCGTCCCCCAAGTCGTCCCCCGAAGCGTCGGGGACCACAGCCGGTGTGGCGGGCTCGAAGAAGAAGCGGAAGGCATCGGGCAGTCCCAAGCTTCCCTCGCTCAGCAAGTCGCCAGTCGATTTTCTTCAGCCGCGAGAAGCGCTGCAGTCGAACCCCAAAGACCTTGCGATCGACGTCGATGCGAAAGCCGACGCGCTGCTGTCCGACCCCAACAACTCGGGTGTGCTCTCGGTCAGCCATTGCTCGCATGGCTCTCACGGCTCGCATGGCTCACATGGTTCGCACGGCTCTCACGGCTCGCATGGTTCGCACGGCTCGCATGGTTCGCACGGCTCGCATGGTTCGCACGGCTCGCATGGCTCACACGGATCGCATGGCTCTCACGGCTCTCACGGCTCGCACGGGCAGTGGTAGAGCTTCGGGGGTTGCGCGCCTCGGTTGAGTCCGGTCAGGGCGGTCTGCTGCGATTAAGCGGGACGCGTCCGCTCCAGCATGGGATGTCGTCCAATCGGCTCGACGCGGGGGCTCTGGGTGAGGTCGAGGAGCCACGCAGTCATATCTTTTCCGTAGAATTCGAAGCCGCCGAGCGCCTCGAAGCCCCAGCTGCGAAGCTGTCGTGCGGCCCCTTCGTTGGATGCATCTGTGGTGATCTTCACGTGGCGGTAGCCGCGAGCGAGCAGGTCGTCGAACAGCAGTTTGTTGGCGTGGCCGGCAATCCGCTTGCCGCGGAGCTCAGGGATGAAGCTGCAAAATATGCTCTCCGGAAGCGGACCGGGCGGTAGGCCGGCAACCGAAGACGCGCCGGAGTAGCGGGCGGTGTGCAGGAGTCGGCGGAACAGGTGGGGCTTGAGTGCGCGCGGCAGTGCGGCAGGACCAAGCAGGAACCACGCGCGGCGGAAGGTGTCCGACATCACACGGTCGGGGTCGGTGGCGCCCGCGATGAAGCCCTGCACCCCCAGTTTTGGTGAGGGCTGGTACACAAACGCGATGAAGCCTTCGGCGTCGATCAGGTTTCGGTACAGCTGCTGTAGGAAGCCCACACCAAGCTGCGCCCACAGGGACTCGCCCATGGCCGCGCGGTGTAGGTCGGCCACCGAGGGGGCATCGCGGGCCTGCATGGGACGGAACCCGGCCAGGATGTCTGGTTCGACTGGAAACGGACGAACACCGGTCACTCGTCGGGCTCACGTGCCTTGGCGATGGTTTCCAGGAAGGCTGACTGAGTGATGGCGCGGTGCTGTGCGGCCAGAAAGTTCCCGATCGCATGCTCAAACGGGGTGGCGAAGCTCTCGTTGAGGAGCCGGCGAGCCAGGGCAACCGAGACCGTATGGATCGGTCCGAATGCGGCGATGGTGGCACCGACGGCCACATCGATGTCGTCGCAGACTTCGTCGAGGATGCCGAGCGCCGCTGCTTCGTCCGCATCGATGATCGGACACTGCATGATCAAGCGCTTGGCGTTGCCGAGTCCGATGTACTTGGCGAGTCGATAGGTAGCCATTCCAGGCAGGAAGCCCTGGTGGACTTCGTCGAGCTGCAGGGTGGACTGCGAAGTGGCCAGGCGTGCGTCGCAGACCAGGGCCAGCTGCACACCGCCGCCCCGCACGACTCCGTCGATGGCAGCGATGGTGACCTTGGGCAGTCGCTCGATGCGCACGCAGAGCTTCTCCCACTTGTTGAATCCGTGGATGTCCATGCCCTGGTCGGGTCGAAACTCCTCGAAGTCGATCCCTTCGCTGAACACACCGTCATGACCGCGGAAGACCGCTACCTTGCACTCGGACTGGTCTTCGAGGTGGTCGCAGACCGCGGTGAGGTCCCGCACCATGCGCATGTTCATGCGAGGGCGGTTCAAGACGATTTCGGCGACGTCTCCGGACTCGCTGTAGTCCAGGGTCTCGAATGGGCGCATGGAGGCTCCGGTCGGAGAGAGAAAAGAAAGGGCAGACTACCAGCGAAGCAGGGCGGTCTCGACCGTGGAGCCTGGGCCCATGGTCATCATCACGCCGTAGTCGCCGCGACGAACCTTGCCTTCGTGGAGCAGTCGTTCGTAGGAAAACAGGAAGCTGCCGCTGCCGAGGTTGCCATAGTCTCGCAGGATCGCCACGGTGTGCCGCACGTCATGCTCCGTGATGCCCACGGTGTACTTGATTGCGTCGATGACCTTCTTGCCGCCGGAGTGCACGAGCCAGTGCGATATCTGTCGCTTCTTCAGGCCGAAGGTCTCGAGCAGCTTGGAGACGGGGGTCTCGGCATGGGTACCGAGCACATAGGGCACATCACGGGCGAGGTTGAAGGCGTACTTGCCGTGGCTCTCGCGCCAGTCGTAGTGCATGGCATCCCAGGTGTCGGGAATGATGTGACTGACGAATCCGAGAATCCGAGGGGCAAAGAAGCGCTCATCCATCGGATCGGCGCGCACCACGACCGCAGCGCAGCCATCGCCGAAGAGACTGTTGACGACCCCATTTCCGATCTTCTCGTCGTACACGTAGAGAGCCGAGTTGGTCTCGCAGCACACCATGAGCGCATTCTTGCCGGGGTTGGCAGACGCCCATGCAGCAACGGGGTTCAGGCCGTTGAGACCGGCGTTGCAGCCCATCCCCACGATGTCCACGCGGCTACAGTCGATGCGAAAGCCCAGGTGCTTGATGAACATGGCCGTGAGGCCGGGCAGCATGAAGCCGGTGGAACTAATGACTGCGAGATAGTCGATGTCGGCGGTGGTGAGGTCCAGTGCCGCGAGAGCCTTGTGGATGGCCTCCGTTCCCATCTGCATCGCGCCTTTGCGATGCTTGGCGAGCAGCTCGGTCTGCGTTTCCCGCGGGATGCCGTCTTCATCGGGCTCGGGAAGCATGAGGTGCCGAGTGCGGATGTGACCGGACTTGAAGAGGCTCCGCACCATCTTGTTGGGCATCCGGTACTTGGCGAGGACCTCTTCCTGGGTGTATCGGTCGGGAGGATTGGCGGTTCCGACGGACAAAATGCGGGGTCGATTCGCGAGCATGCACACCTTCGGCGCAGGAGCGGAGGGACAGGGTAACCTCGCCCCATCGGGCATGCGGCTTGGAACCTGTCCAAGGTGCGCCACGAGCACCAGTCCATCAATGCGAGAGTGCTCGGACCGGGCGGGGGGCGTGGCGCAGAAGGACAGCGTCCGGGCCGAGCAACGGCGCAGTGGAGGCTATCCGCCGATGGGGCGAGGTGGGTGCACCTTAGTCCAGGTGACTTGCGACCTTCATCAGCAAAGTGTTTTCGTCGGGGAACCCAATGAGGGTCTTGCGGGCAACGCACGTGGTGCCCACCCAAACCGAGAACTCGCTCCGGTGACCCGACTCGAGCTCTACCTCGGGGATGTCAAAGCTGGTCTTGAGGAACTCCGCCAACCTGGCGGCGCGTGGGTAGTAGTTTCAGACCAGACAGTAGCGAATCTTGATGGGCTTCATGATGGTCCCTCCTCGTCTACGCTCTATCTCAGGCGGACGAACCTGACTGCAAGAAGCGCAGCGTGCAGGTGCATACCTCGCAGGTCGCCCCATGGTGCGTCAGGGCAGAAGCTCCCAAATATGGGAGCAACGGTCGGAACCGCTCGCTGGCATGCTGTGTGCACCCGGCCAATGAGACGGTTTCGTGTGCCTCGTGCCACCGACAGGAAGTGGCCTTCGCCGACCCGGTGGCGCGTTCCGTGGGCTTTGACGGGGAGCCTTCGGCCCGGCATGGCATGCCGTGGGTCAATGTGCGTTGGAATGCCCGCGGCGCGATGTTCTGGGATGAGCGGGCCCCGACACTAGAAGAGCAGGTGCTGATGACGATGTTCGATAAGGTGGAAATGGGCACGACTCTCGAGGGGCTGATCTCGACCGTGTCGGCCATTGAGGCCGATGCGCCACTGTTCATCGATGCGTTTGGCGGAGACGAGGTGACCAGTGAACTCCTCGCACGCGCACTCGCGCAGTTTGTGCGGGCCCTGGTCTCCATGAGCTCGCCCTGCGAAGTGGGACGCGCACAGGTGGCCGACTCCCGAGTGGACTTCCCCAAATTTTCTGCGGATGGGAACGCAGGCAAAGGACGGTTCTTCGGCGAGGCTGGGTGTGCGCGATGCCACTCGGCCGTGGGCGGTGCGGACCCCGCGAAGCCATTTTCTACATGGACCGAGTGGGCAGCAGTGGGCTTGACCCGCGCACGAACGCTCCGGGGGCCGGTGCGATTACGGGTGACCGTGCGGACGACGGTGCATTCAAGTCACCCTCGCTGCGGCACATTGTGGAGAGTGCGCCGTGCATGCACGATGGACGCTTCGACACGCTCGCGGAGGTGGTGGATCACTATCGCTCGGGCGTGCAGGCCCACCCCAGCCTGGAGCCGCGGCTGCGGCGGAACGGCGCAGAGGCGCTCACCGATCGAGAGGCAGCGCAGCTGGTGGCCTTCCTGGAGATGTTGTCGGATGACGGCTTCCGGCGTGATCCCCGCTACATGGATCTGTGGTTGGTGGAGGAATCGCGCGACCATGCGGTGTGGTCAGCTCCGGTTTTTCCGACCGTAGAGCACAGCCTCAGCGATGCGCTCCGCTTGGAGGCTCTCGACCCGGCCATCCTGTCCGAGAATATTTTTTGCGAGTCGGAGCGCCACGGGGTCGCGCTGGGCCACGCTGCGGGCAACACGCAAAGCGGCAGCATGGGGATCGCTGGTCACATCACCGGTGGCCAGGCCCCACGCGACCGCTTGCATGGCAGAGATGGCCGTTCCGGCAAGAATTACCTGTCGTGCGATGCTTTGGCCAACCAGCCTGGCGAGCCGGGTGCAGCCGCCAGCCGCAGGAATCAGGCCGAGCGCGGTCTCGGGGAGTGCGAAGCGTGCGTTGGGGCCGACGATGCGCAGATCGCACGCGAGGGCAAGCTCACACCCACCTGCGATGGCAGCGCCTTGCACTGCAGCGATGGAAACGATTGGACTGTCGGCAATCTCAGAAAAGACATGCTGGCTGAGCAGGTCCAATGCATCGAGCGGCGTGGCTTGCTTCATCGCCTTGAGGTCGGCGCCGCCACAAAATGCGCGGTCTCCTGTGCTCTGAATGACCACCACTGAGACCGACTCGGACAGACCTCGGAAGCCGTCTCGCAGCGCGAGCAGATGGGCTTCATCATAGGCATGTGCGCGGCTTGGGCGGTCGAGCGTGAGCATCCCCACGCCGTCTGCGATAGCGGTTTGAACGGGCACGGCGTCTCTCCTGGATGCGACGGGTCCTGGTTCTGCATCGCCTCGGCTCGGACACTCGAGTGGGCGATGGGGGATGGCGCCGGTGCACAGGCCCCGCTCGGGGCATAATCCGGGCTGGCGCAGAGCGGGGTGCCCCCCCAGGTGATGCTGTTGGAGTCGAGCGTTCATGGGTCAGCGCGAGCAAATCGTTCATGACGAGCCCGAGCCTTGCCCCTATATCGAGGGCAAGACGGCCCGCTTGCCGCTCCGCTGGCAGTTTCGCCGGCTGTCTCCGGGTGACTTCGACCAGAGCCTCTCGCAAGGTGACCGGCGCGTGGGAAGGATGCTGTACCGCACGGCCTGTGGTGCCTGTCAGGCCTGCGAGCCGATTCGCATCCCAGTTTCCACATTTTTGTCGTCCCGATCTCAGAAGCGGGTCATCAAGAAAAACCGAGACGTCACCGTGGCGTCGGGGCCGTCCACGTTTACCGCTGAGAAGCTGGCGCTGTACAACCGCCACAAGCACCTGCGGGGCTTGTCGCGCGACGAGCGACCCATGACACGCCGTGGATATGAGGGCTGGTTTGTGCAGTCCTGCACCCAGACCATCGACATGGAGTACCGGGTCGATGGGCGCCTGATCGGCTGCGGGATCATCGATCTCGGCCGACTCGACACGAGCAGCGTGTATTTCTTCTTCGATCCCATGGAGTCCAAGCGCTCGCTCGGCGTGTTTAGTGTGTTGATGGAGGTGGCCTGGCTCCGCAGTCGGGGAGGGCGGTTCCACTATCTGGGGCTGTATGTCGACTCATGTCGGCATCTCAACTACAAGGCTGCATACTTCCCACACGAGCGTTTCTTCGACGGATCCTGGATGCCGTTTCCCGACAAAGCATCGATGGGCAGCGTGAGTGTGCGCCGACCTGCCGTGGGAGAGCTCCCATGAGCCGTCGCCCTCCGTGCGCCGGTCTCTGGAACACGCCGATGGTCCACGTGGACGGCGACGTCACCACCTGCTGCCTCGACGAACACCTGGAGAATAAAATAGGGAACCTCCGCACCCACTCCTTGGCGCGGCTCTGGCATGGTGAGCTCATGAATCGTTGGCGGATCGCACACATCGAGGGCCGATTTGCTGACAGTGGGCCGCTGTGTACGCGTTGCAACTGGCGCAGTGCGGGCGCGCTTCCCGACGAAAAGGCACAGTCATGGCTGGATGCCTTCCGGGCGCGCGCCAAGCGGAGGCGCCGTGACTGATGCATCCTCCTCGCCGCCCGCCATCCAGGCCGAGGGGTTGCGGAAGGTCTACCGAACTGGATTCTGGATGCGGCCCCATGTGGGGCTGGACCGTCTCGATCTGCAGGTCGAGCGGGGTGAGATCTTTGGATTCATCGGTCCGAATGGTGCGGGCAAGACCACCACCATAAAGATCTTGATGGGTCTGCACCGTGCCACCAAGGGCGTGGCCACGCTGTTCGGCATCGACCATCGGGACCCAGCCTCTCGCGCGCAGGTGGGATTCTTGCCGGAGCGGCCGTACTTCTACCAGCACCTCACAGCGCGTGAGCTTTTGCGCTTCTATGGCCAGCTCATGGAGCTTCCGGGCGACATGATCACCCGACGCACCGAAGCCTTACTCGAGCGCGTGGACCTCGTACGGTTCGCAGACGTTCCTCTGCGGTCGTACTCGAAGGGGATGCTGCAGCGCGTGGGGCTTTGCCAGACCTTGCTGCATGAACCCCAGCTCATCGTGCTCGACGAGCCCATGAGTGGTCTCGACCCGCTCGGACGCGCTCTGGTGCGCGATCTGATCTTGGAGGAGCGGGACCGTGGATGCACGGTGTTCTTCTCCAGCCACATCCTCCACGATGTAGAGACCCTCTCGGACCGGGTCGCGTTGTTGGTTCGCGGCCAGATGCGTGGGGTCGGAACGCTCGATGCGCTCCTCGGGGGACGCACCCAGTACATAGAGGTGCAGGTCTCTTCCGTGCCTGAGGCACTCGCTCGTGTGGTCGAGGAGGCTCCATCCGAAACGCCCGCAGTGTTGAGACTGGACCCCGCGCGAGCCGACGCCGTGCTGGAACAGGCCGTGGCGCTGGGCGTGCGCATTCGATCGGTTGCCCCGGTTCGGCAGACGCTCGAGACGCTTCTGCTCGACGAAGTGGACCGCGCACGACCGGTCGATGAGAAAAGGCTTGGGGTGCTCGCATGAGTCGGATCTGGGCGCTGGCGGTCAATACATTTCGCGAAGCAGTGCGCGACCGCGTCCTGTACTCCCTGTTGTTCTTCGCCATCGGAGTCTTGGCGTTGTCGCTCGCCATTGACGACATCACTATCGGAGATCAAGCCAAAGTAGTCCGCAGCGTTGGGCAGGGGGCAGTCGACCTCTTCGGGTCGATCATCGCGATGTTTCTCGGGATCTCGGTCATCCACAAAGAACTGGAGCGCAAGACGGTCTACACGGTACTGTCTCGACCGCTGACCCGAGCCACATTCGTCCTCGGGAAGTACACCGGACTGCTGCTCACGGTGTTTGTGGAAGTGGCTGTCTTGGTGGTGTTTTACAGCATCTTCATGTCGATTCGCTCCGATCCTCCCGGCCTCACCCTGTTCGTGTCGATGGGCATGCTGTTGATGGAGCTTGCGTTGCTTACGGCCTGGGCAACACTGTTTTCGGCGTACTCGGCGCCCACAACTGCCGCGGCATTCACACTCGCAGTCTTTGTGATTGGCCACCTCGCCGACGACATCTGGCTGTATGGGAGCCAGGCCGAGGCCCCGTCGCTGCGGATGGCCGCACACACCCTCTACTGGGCACTCCCGAACTTCGAGCTCTTCAGCATCCGGCGTGCGGCGGTGCACCAGCTGGCTGTGCCGTGGGACCGGGTCTGGCCGGGGCTTGTCTATGGGCTCGGCTACACCACGGCGGTCCTGGCCGCAGCGATGGCAATCTTCCAGCGCAAGGACGTCAAGTGAGCGCTGGAGGGCGCATTCGCGTCAGCAACCCGGCGAGAGTGCATGCACGCACCGCAGAAGCGGCGGAGGCTGCGGTCCTCGACGTTCTGCGAGGCGGGTGGTGGGTGGGCGGACCGGTCGTCTCCCGCGTGGAAGCGGCGCTGGCCGGCGTGGTCGGGTGCGCACATGGCGTGGGCATGGCATCGGGCACTGCAGCCCTGCAGGCCATCCTCTCGGCGCTGGGAGTCGGGCCAGGCGACGACGTGATTGTGCCTGCGGTCTCGTTTGTGGCGTCGGCGACCGCCGTGTTGCGTACCGGCGCACGGCCTGTGCTGGTCGATGTGCAGTCCGGAGCACCGATGCTCGATCCAAGCGCTGTGGCAGCCGCCCTCACGCCGCGGGTGCGGGCGGTGGTGGTGGTCTCGCTGTTCGGCAATCGGGTTGCGCCCCTCGAGCTGCCGGATTCCGTGTGGCTGGTCGACGATGCGGCCCAGGCGATGGGGCGAACCGGCTCGTATGGCGACGGTGTGGCGCAGGCATTCAGCTTCTACCCCACCAAGGTCCTGCCAGCGTCGGGCGACGGCGGACTCGTCACCACAAATGATCCCGAGCTTGCCGCCCGCGTCCGGGATCTCGGGCGGCACGGCCGGATGTCGGATGGCCGATATGGGGCGGTTTCGGAAGCGACGCCGGGCAACAATCGGCTCGACGCGGTGCAGGCTGCTCTACTGGAGGCGCGACTGCCAGACCTCCAAGCTCGTGTGGCCTGGAGACGGCGGTTGTTGAAGCGCTATCGACACCACTTGCCCGAGCTTGTGGTGCCGCACGACGAAGGCTCCAATGTTGCGGTTGTGGCTGCAGTCCATCCCGACCGAGACGCTCTCCGCGCGGCTTTGGGCCGGCGAGGAATCGACACGGGCTGCTACTACCCACACCCGCTCACCCAAGAGCCGGTCCTGGCAGGCGCGAGGGTGCCTCACCCGGTGCCGAACGCGGAGCGGTTCTGTGCAACGTGTCTCGCGTTGCCGTGCCATATTGGTCTTACTGATGCAGACGTCGATCACGTCTCCGCGCAGGTTCGAGAGGTATTGGCGTGAATCCTACCGACGTCGACGCACAGTTCGTGGCGGAAGCCTGGGCGGCCTGGCGGATCCTGGGCGGGGGGGCTTCGCTGTTCGGAATGCTCGTGGGGAGCTTCTTGAACGTGTGCATTTCGCGGATGCCCGAAGACCGGTCGGTGGCGTACCCGCCGAGTCATTGTCCATCGTGTGGCAGCAGCATTCGCCCCTACGACAACATCCCAGTGTTTTCGTGGCTGGTCCTCCTACGTGGCAAGTGCCGAGACTGTCGCCAGC
>CAJWOS010000068.1 GCA_913044235.1 uncultured Pseudomonadota bacterium | reverse complement strand
CTGGTGTTGCAGCAGCTGCACGTGCGTGGATCGACCAGCGCCGACGCAGAGACACTCTCGCCCACCACGGCCGTGCGCAAGGTCATGGGCCCGCCAGTCGGCACCGCTCGACCGTCCAGCCAGAATGCCCGCACCCCATCTTTCTCCGGCACGAGGCTCACAAACCCATGCTCCGAGGCGGTTTCATCGCCATGGAGCCGCTCGGCCGCCGACCACGTGGCGCCTCCGTCGGTCGAGCGAGCCACAACGGCATCGTAGGCATGAGCCTGCTCTGCCGAGCGCACCGGGAACGCCGCGTACAGAAACCGATCTCCACCCCGAATCACCGTGGGGGTGTCGGCCCAATTCGCCAGCAGGAGCGGGTCGCGGGCCACCTCGGTCGGAAGACTCCAGCTGCCGTCCGCACCCATCCGCGCGAACTTCACGACATGTGCATCGTTCGCGCGCTCCATCCATGTGGCGATCACACCATCACCATCCGCAGACACCCACGGCGCCATCGCCCCCCGGTCAGCCGGAATCGACCATGGCGTGGGTGCAGCCGGGACCGAAGCGGCTTGGAGAGACGATGCGAACAAAATGGATGGGAGCCAGGACACGTGCATGCCGCCGACCTAGCGGCTTCACTGCCCTGGCACCACAAAGAGTGCGCCGCTCCAGGTCTCGATCATGCTGTCGCCGCGGGAACCCAGAAGAAGCTCCGCATAGCCGTCTGCGTCGAGGTCCTGGAGAGCAACGGAGCGCTCTGCGGCCTGAAAGTCATCGGCGTCAAATTCTCCCAGGGCGTCATCCTGGGCGTCCAGCGCACCGCTCATGGGGCCCGTCAAGAGGAACCGCCCCAAGGCCAGATCGTCATAGCCGTCGGCGTTGAAGTCGCCGTCTCCCCGGAAGGCTTCCGCCTGCAACCATCCCATGCCCACCGTGGCCACAGGGCTGGCCCCCAAGCCGCTCGCCGAGCCGTTGTAGATGTCGATCTCGTAGGCGGTGTAGGACCCATCGAGGACGGCGAGATCGCCATATCCGTCTGCATTGTGGTCCCCCAACCGAGCGGACATGCCACTGAAGTCGGCTGGGGAGAAGTCCGCATCCGTGGATGCTGTGCCCCCGAGGTGAGACAGCGGGTCGTAGAAGACGAACAGGGCGGTGGGAAACAACACCTGTGTGACTGCGAGGTCGTTGGTTCCATCCCCATCCACGTCGGTGAGGATGTCGAAATTCTGGCCTAGGTAGCTGTCGGCGCTGTCGCCAATCCAGGTCACGCTCGCATCTTCCGCGTCGATGCCGGCCGAGAGAGGGCCCTCGAAGAGGAAGACCGCGCCCTTGTAGTAGTTGCCGGCCGTGCACGGGGTCCACCACAGCGGACTGCCGAAGACCACATCATCATCGCCATCCCCATCGAGGTCGTCGATCAGGATGCTGTCGTCGTCATCGTCGGCGCCAAAGCTGTAGCCATTGGGCATGCAGGTGTCCGGGTCTCCCTTCGTGATGGAGAAGTCGGCGATGGTGGCATCCAACGTGCCACTCAGGGGTCCGGCAAACACGTGGCCGGCGGTCACCTCTATGGAGTCGCCGAAGTCGACTGCCAGGAGGTCGTCGAAGCCGTCGTTGTCCACATCACCCAGCGCACCGGATGCGTTGCCCCGGCAGCCGTACCAAAGAGACGCGGACTCGTAGGAGGCATCGGCGCTGTCAAAGTCTGCCGGCCATGCGCTGAGGGGTCCGTTCAGCACCCAGCCGCCGTCGCTGCAGACGCCGCTGCCGATATGCACGTCGATGTGTCCATCGGCGTTGACGTCCCCAAAGGAAAGGTAGCTGCCCGCTTCTTCCCACGCTCCCGTGGCCCGAACCACTGTGTGCGCAATCGAGCCCGAGCTCAGGTCGTTGTAGTTTTCCTGGCCATCACAGTTGATGTCAACGCCATCGAGAAGGTCGATCCCTGGGACGTCTGGGTGGACACCCGCATCCCCGTCGTCGCAGTCCAGCCCTGCGTCTACCGGCGACACAAGACTGTCGTCTCCATAGCCGTCGGTGTCGGCATCCCGCGTGCAAAGCGCCGGCTCTAACGAGGCTGCGCCCAAATAGATGTCGGCGCTGCTGTCATCGCAGTCTGTGCCCCGCTGCACCGGCCACCCCACATCGCTGCTGCCATATCCATCACCGTCGACATCGCGCATGCAGTACGAGGAATCCAGCGATGCGGCCCCTGGATAGGTGGCGGCACTCGCATCATCACAGTCCGTGCCATTGTCATACAGACCGCCGGCAGTCAGATCGCCGTATCCATCGCTGTCGGCATCACGCATGCACTCCGTGGCCGATGCCTCGGTCACCGCCCCCGGATACTCCGCGCTGTCGTCATCATTGCAGTCTGTGCCCGCGTCGTACAGGCCCGATGCGCCGGCATCGCCGTAGCCGTCGCCGTCCTGGTCGGTCATGCACTCGCCAGACACCGCCTCGGTCACCGCCCCCGGGTACTCCGCGCTGTCGTCGTCGTTGCAGTCCGTGCCCGGGTCATACAAGCCCGTCGCAACGACATCCCCATATCCATCGCCATCCTGGTCGGTCATGCACTCACCAGACACCGCCTCGGTCACCGCACCTGGGTACTCCGCGCTGTCGTCGTCGTTGCAGTCCGTGCCCGCCTCCGCCGGCGCCTCCGCGGTGAGATCACCGTAGCCGTCGCCATCAGCGTCCACCGTACACAACGATGGCTCCGCGCTCGCGGCGGTGGGATGCACGGTTGCATCGCTGTCAGCACAGTCGGTTCCCGCCACCAAGCCGGCGCCGATCGCGCCCGCATCTCCCCAGTCGTCGTCGTCGGCATCTCGCATGCAGTCCACGGCCGAGTCATTGGCCGCAAATCCCGGCCCCACGAAGGGGTCGGTATCGTCACAGTCTTCGCCGTCGTAGAACACGTCGAGCGAGCCATCGTCGTCGAGGTCGCCATCGGAGCTCGCACACTCCAGCTGTTCCTCCCGGTCTCCCGCAAGCTGCGTGGCCCCCACCGAAAAGGTTCCACTCAGGGTGTAGTCGCCCGTGCCCACCACCAGCGAACCTTCCAGGCCCGTGTACAGCGGCTGGTCTGCGAAACTGCCCGTGGCGCTCCCCGTGTTGATTCTGGTGAGGTGCAGGTAGCCGATGCCCGAGAAGGTAGTCTCGTCTTCGTCGACCACACCCGAACAGTCGAGCGTGACCACCTCGACCTGTCCCGATTCATCGTTGCCCTGGCGGTAGTAGCCGGTACCGCAGACATGGTCTTGCGTGAGCGCGATGCGACACTCGAATTCGGCCTCGGCGCTGCCGTCGAAGGACAATGCAAACGAACGCACCTCGGGAACGTCGTCGGGGTCGAACTCGAACGCTGCGACCATCGACCACTCCTCGCACCCATCGATCTCGGCATCGCCATTGGGCGTACGAAATACAAACTCTGCGGAACACGACGAGTCGGCGCGATCGACCGTGCCGTCACAGTCCTGATCGATGCCATCGTCCCAGACCTCCTCCGCATCAGGGTGCGTGGCGGGATCTGTGTCGTCACAGTCGTCGCCGCCTTGATCGGCCGCATCGTAGCCATCGAAGTCGGCGTCGTTGTCACTGTGTCCATCACAGTCGCTGTCCACTCCGTCGTACCAGGCTTCCGTTGCCCCTGGATGCACACTCGGGTCGGTATCGTTGCAGTCGTCGCCTCCGTCGGCCTCCGACACATAGCCATCGCCATCGGCGTCGGTGGGGGGTTCTGCGGTGTCCTCCGAGTCAGCGGCGCCGTCCGTGGTTCCATCCGCGGGACGGGCATCATCCGCTCCGGTCGACGCATCGCCGGCCCCCTCGTCCTTGGAGCCATCACTGCAGGCCACACCCAACAACAGCCCTACCAATAGACGACTCGTATGCGCCATACCGTTCTCCGGATTGCATCCCGCGACGGGACTGCGGGAGGATAGCACGCACGCTTCGCCTCGCTCGACGCTCTCGAACGCGAGAGGGAGGTGCACCCACGACGCCCACCACAAGCTGTGAAGCCCCCTGAAACAACACACAGTCGGCCGTCGCCGACTCGATTGTCGCGACAACGCAACCGACCGTGCGTGATCATCACCCCCGTGACCAGATACACTGCACAAGAGTTGGAGCAGTCATGTCTACCCCCGTACGTGGCCTCATTGCAGAAGGTCTCGCTCGAGGCATCTCCCTTCAAGCCATTCAGGCCGAAGTGGAGGCTCGCCTTGTCGACCAGAGCGTTCAACCTACGATTGTGCCTGGAGCACCTGCCGAACCGGCCGGAACAGCCAGGAGCACACGCATTCCAGCACCGGTAGACGGCGACGACGACCCGAACCGCGTCCGTGGGCTCCCCCGATACGACGACCTCGGGTTTCTCGGCAAAGGAGGCATGGGAGAAGTGCGCCGGGTTCGCGATCGCCGCCTCGGGCGAACCCTTGCCCTGAAGACCATCCACGGTCTCGCCATGAACCGCACCTCCTTGGTCGCTCGATTTCTCGAAGAGGCGCAGGCCACTGCCCAGCTGCAGCATCCTGGGATCATCCCCATCCACGACATGGGAGAGCTTCCAGACGGGCGCTTGTGGTTCACCATGAAAGAGGTGAGCGGCAAGACCCTGGGCAAGGTCATGGCGGAAATACACGCCGTGAGCGAAAACCAGTGGCAGACCTCCCCCTCCGGCTGGACCCTTCGCCGGCTGGTCGACGCCCTGCGACAAGTCTGCGATGCGGTCGGCTACGCGCACACCCGCGGTGTGGTGCATCGCGATCTCAAGCCTGAGAACATCATGGTGGGGAGCCACGGCGAAGTACTCGTGCTCGACTGGGGCCTCGCCAAAATCCTGGGCCGGAACGACCTCGCAGCCGCCGATGGCGAGCTCGACCCGGTCCAGACCGACCGCAGCCGCGACAACGCCCACCAGACCCAGGTCGGAAAGGTGGCCGGCACCCCCGCATACATGCCCCCGGAGCAGGCACGCGGAGAAGTGAACCAGATCGACGCCCGGAGCGACGTCTACGCCATCGGAGCGATGATTTACGAGCTCCTCAGCGGGAGACCGCCGTATGTGGGCAACAGCGCCATGGCCGTGCTCCAGCAGGTGCGCAGCGGGCCTCCACCGTCCCTGCTCGGTGAGTCGAACCCGATGGCCACCTTTGGCTTCGACATGGACTTCGACCCCGACCCCGTGTCCTCGTCCGGTCCGCCGCTGCCCCCCGCGCTCGTGACCATCTGCGGTCGAGCCATGGCTCGGGAGCCCGCGGACCGGTACGCCACGGCTGGCGAGATCGCGTCCGAGTTGCAGGCCTGGCTCGACGGCGACCAACGCCGAGATGACGCCCTCAAGGTCGTGGATCGAGCAGCCACCCGGGCACCCGAAGCGATGGCGCTCCGGCAGCGCGCTGCAGTGCTGCGCGAAGAAGCGACAGCTTTTCTGAAAGATGTCGCCGACTGGCAGCCGGAAGAAGACAAGCTGGTCGGCTGGAGAAAAGAAGACGAGGCTGCCGCACTGGAGAAGCAGGCGGAGCTCGTCGAGCTCGTACAGGTTCAGCTCCTCCAGGGCTCTCTCACCCACGCTCCCGACCTGCCCGAGGCACACGCCGCACTTGCGGCGCGGTACCGGTCCGACCATGCCGCAGCCGAAGTCGCTCGCGAAGATACGGCACGCGTGGAAGCCCTCTTCCGGCAGCACGTGGCCGCTCTACCCGAAGACCATACCGATCGAATCAACCACCTCACCTACCTGAGAGGCGACGGGGCACTCACGCTCTTCACCGACCCACCCGGTGCCGAGGTGCGGCTCCACCGATACGAGCTCCACAACCGTCGCCTGGTGCCTCGATTCCAACGAAGCCTCGGCCGGACCCCCCTGAGACGCGTGGCCCTGCCCCGCGGAAGCTACCTCTGCATCCTGAAACATCCCGACCGGGCAGAGGTGCGCTATCCGATCTCCATCGGGCGGGGAGAACACTGGCACGGCGTTCCACCGGACAGCAGACACCCCCATACAATCCCCCTTCCGCACCGCGACGAGCTCGGACCCGACGACCGCTACATGCCGGCCGGTTGGTTTGCTTGCGGAGGCGACCCGAACCAAGACACAAGCCTCTCTGCACGCCGCGTCTGGGTGGATGGGCGGGTTTTCCGCAGGTTTCCCGTCACCAACCGACAGTACATGGACTTTCTCGATGCCCTGGTCGCCAGCGGCCGCTCCGAGGAAGCGCTTCGGCATGCACCGAGGGAAAAAGGAGGCACCGTCGGTGAGCTGGGCTCGCTCATCTATGGATTCGACGGCGAGCGATTCTTTCTGCGCCCCGACGCCGAGGGAGACCAGTGGGAACCCGAGAATCCGGTCTTTCTCGTGGACTGGCACGCTGCTCGTGCCTTTGCGGCCTGGGAAGCAGCACGCACGGGCCACCCGTGGAGACTGACGGGCGAGCTGGCACGAGAAAAGGCAGCTCGAGGGGTGGACGGGCGCTTCTTCCCGTGGGGAGACGGGTTCGATCCGTCCTGGACCTGCATGGGGAAGAGCCACAAAGGCCGAATCCTGCCCCGGCCGGTGGGCACATTTGCGGTCGATGAGAGCCCGTATGGCATTCGAGACATGGCCGGCAGCATCGGCGACTGGTGCCTCGACGCCTTTGTGCAAGATGGAGCTCCGCCATCATCTGCCCGCGGTGCAGGGCCGGAAGCCCCAGCAAACTTGTCGGCGGATGAATATGATGGCCCCGCCTACCGAACCATCCGGGGTGCATGCTGGTTCTCCGCGGCATCATGGCTTCGCTCGGCAAACCGAGACCGCCTCGGCCCCTCCGACCGCTACAACTTCCTGGGATTCCGGCTCGCACGCTCGTATCCCTGAGCTTGGTCACGGCCTCGACTTCCGGTCATCGCGCTCGAGCTTGCACAGCGGCACGCGGCCGAGCGCGCATGGGTCTCGCACACATTCCGGGCGCTCTTGCGTCGACAACAATCCAGAACAATGACCCAAACGGGTCTAAACATGTCACCAAAATAGACAATTTTACGCTACCTCCTTGCTCTGCGCTCTCACCGGGGAAGATTTGTACTGAGGTACACATCATGAAGATCAACTACACCGTCCCCGTGACCACCCTCGAAGGCCAAGACACCAACCTTAGCGACTTTGAAGGGAAGGTTTTGCTGGTCGTGAACACCGCAAGCCAGTGCGGCTTCACCTACCAATACAAGCAGCTCGAGTCCCTCCACTCATCGTTGGGCAACCAAGGACTGGCTGTGCTCGGCTTTCCCTGCAACCAGTTCGGGGGGCAGGAGCCCGGCACTTCAAACGACATCCAGAGCTTCTGTGAGCTCCGCTACGGTGTGACTTTTCCAATGTTCGAAAAGGTCGATGTCAACGGCCGGAACACCCACCCTCTCTTCCGCCAGCTCAAGCAGGGAGCCCCTGGAGTGCTCGGCTCCCAGAGCATCAAGTGGAACTTCACCAAGTTCCTGGTCGACCGGAATGGAGAGGTAGTGAAACGCTACAGCAGCTCCACCACACCTCGGCAAATCCAGCGAGACATCGAGGGACTCCTGTAGGTCGACGGCACCATTCCGCGCCGCCGCTTGATGCGCTTGCAACCTCGCCCTGCGCCTGAGACATCGGCGTCGAGGCACCGCACACTCCCTGCCGCAAGCCCGCCCCATCGGCACCTCCTGCGTTCGCCTGCTCCATGGTCCAGCATGGAATGCGAGGGTACCCACACCGGGTTGGTATGCCCGGACCGGAGGAGCCTGTGGCCGAAGCACAGATAAGGAGACCGCCGACCCATCCCAATCACGGACCGAGATGGCGTGACTGGATGCTTGCATGTGGCTCGATTCTTGTGGGCTGTGGACGCCCCAAACCAGAACCTGTCGAGGTGCTGTTTGCAGGCGACTCCGACATCGAAGGATGGAACACCGCTCGATATGCCGACTCCGCGAACATCGGAGTGGGCGGGGCCGTGTGTCGCGACACACGAGAGACCCTCGACGACACACTCGGGATGTTCAAGCCCCAAGCTGTGGTGCTCGTGTGCGGAGAAAACGATCTGTGGGAGCAAGGCGTCCGGCGTACCTTCAATGACTTCTCCGCTGTGGTGGAGCGCATCCATCAAGCCGGTGCCTCCGTGATCTACATGGGCACCAAGCCAGAGCCGTTGACCGCGGACCTGCACAGTGCGTACAGAGACTACGACGCACTCATTCGTGGCCATGCCATCGACCTTGCCCAAGACGGCTCTACCCCCCTCGTGATGATCGACGTGTACACGGCTTTCGAGGCATTGGGTAATCCAGACAGCCTGTATCAAAACGACCGGCTTCACTTATCTCGGGCCGGGTATGCCTTGTGGCACGAGTGGCTCACCACAGCCTGGACCGACGAGTACTGCATCGTATGGGAAAGCGGCCGCTGTCAGGCCGTCTGGGAGCAGTGAGATAGTGCGAAGGTGGTCCGTCGGCACACCACTTCTCCACGCTCGTGCCGGTCCATCCGTCCGGCCGAGACCTGCGACCTCAGGACCACAGGGCAGCTCCGGTCTCCCGAGGCGGTGAGCCCGGCTGTCGTTCACCGTTTTGCACATCGCGCCATCAGGATAGTCGGTGCCGGTCTACCGCTCGGAGCTCACCATGAAGACCCTCTCAATCCTTGCTGCTGCACTGTTCATCGTCGGCTGCGAGAGTGAAATCGACAACAAGACGGCAGCGGAGGTTGCTCCCGCAATCCCATCGGAAGCCGCCACAGCGGATGCAACGCCCAAAGGCGCTGCCATGCCCGCAGGCAGCCTGCCCCTGCAGGGCAGCTCCACGATCGAGTGGGTGGGTGCCAAGGTCACCGATGACCACACCGGCGGGTTCAAGACGCTCTCGGGCCATGCTGTGGTGGCCGATGGCGCGATCAAGGCCGCCACAGTCAACATCGATGTGAGCAGCCTCTACTCCGATCATCCCAAGCTCACGAAGCACCTGCTCTCCGACGACTTCTTCGATGTGTCGAAGTTCACCACCGCCACTTTCATGATCACCGAGGTCAAAGCCGGAGAGGGCGACCAGTCAACGGTCACAGGAAACCTCGACCTTCACGGCATCCAGAAGTCCATCAGCTTCCCCGCCGTCGTAAAGACCACCGAAAGCAGCGCCACCATCTCCGCGGACTTCACCCTCCTGCGAAAAGAGTTCGGCATGATGTATCCAGGCAAGTCCGACAACCTGATCCGTGACGAGGTCTTGGTAAAGGGCACGCTCAGCTTCGGCACCTGAGTCGTTCCAGGCTCGGTTCGAACGCGACTTCTTCGAGAGCGCCCCCATGAAGCCCAACTGGTTCATTGGCTGGCCAGCCACGCTCCCAGCCGAGTGGTTGGCCGACCTCGCCCCACCACCCCGGTTCCGGGTGTTTCATCCCGGCGATCTGCACGCCACCATTGCATTTCTCGGCGGCGTCTCGGAGTCGGCGGCTCGGCATGCCTGGGCGACGCTCCCCCCCATCCTCGGCGGTCCCTTCGAAGCCACCTGGGGTGGCATCGTGGCCATGGGGCCTCCCCGTCGCTATTCCGCACTCGCCGCAGAGCTCGACACGCCCACTCGGGCGCTGCGTGCACAAATGGCAACGCTGCAGCCCAAGCTCCTCGGGGCTGCGGGTGCCCGTCCTGCTCGGCATCCACCGCGTCCACACGTCACGATCGCTCGCCCCCAACGACGCGCATCCGAGGCCCAGCGAGCGCGGGGCCTGGAGTGGGCAGCCGGACTCACCCTACCGGTGTTGACCACACCCATCGACAAGGTGGCGCTCTTCACCTGGAGTGCAAACCGGAAGGAGCGACTCTTCCAGATCGTGGAGGAGCGCGCACTCGGGTGACCGCGCCGGGTCGCTACCCGGCAAGACAAGTCTCGGGATGGCCCCCAAACACCCGCGCAGCGTTGCCCCAGATTCGCTCGAACGCGGGCGCATCGGCATCCAGCAGCCGGGGCTCGTCCTCGCCCACCAAGAAGGTACCGCCCACCACCAGGTCGCTCTGTCTGCAGAACAGGTAGGAGATGACTTCGTTCTCGCAGCCTCCACCAAACAGGTAGTCGAGACCGTCGACCGTCTCCAGGTCCAGGACGAGCAGGTGACCACGCTGGCCGATCAGCCGGTCGTCGCCGAAGAGGGCTCTGGCTCCGTAGCCAGTGCAGTTCACCACGATGTTTTCCTCGAGAGCCACAACGTCCCGTGGCGAGTCGAAGTGGCGCTCGATGAACTGCACGCCAGAGGCTTGCAGCTCTTGCTGGATGGCCGGCAGCAGCAGCATGGGATTGAGCAACCAGGTGCTGTAGTGCCGACCTGGCGCTGCGAGCGCAGGAAACGGCAACCGGCCACGGGTGTAGGGTGCGATGACGTCGTGTGGCGTGAATTCCTGGATGGCGCGGATGTCATGGTCGAGCGTGAAGTAGTCGCGTGGCGTGATGCCATAGCGGGCATGGTCTGCCGTGAGGGCATCGATCTTGGCCCGCGAGCGTCGCAGGTAGTCGAACAGCCCGGCCTTGCCCGCATCCGAGCGGTACTCCCGCCACACGGTCGACGGCTCAAATTGCCCTCCGGCAACCCAAGATGTGGTGGTGCGGAGATCCAGGCTCGACGCATAGATGCGAATGGGCAGCGAAGGACGACGCTTGCGCAGCTCCCAGGCCGTGGTGAGACCCGCGATACCGGTTCCGAGCACCGCCACGGCCGGAGGCGTGGCGCCCAGACCGGCCATGGCCTGCTCCACGTGGTCGGCTGCGTGCTCGGCACACCCAAACGCCAAGGTGATGCCCGCCGCACCATGGCCATAGTTGTGGACCACCCGCTTGGGCGGAGTACTGCCGGAGAGGGGCTCAGGAGAGAGCTCCAAGCACACGCCGCCCCGACGGTGCGGGCGCACCCCAATGAGCCGCCGGGCTTCTGCGAGCCGACCGGGACGCAGATCGGGTGCTGGCCGAAGTCGACCCCCCAGCAGCGGCAGCTCGTCGCCGTGGGCGCGTCGCGAGAGAGAGCCCGCCAGAGCCGAGAGCGCCACCGAAGACAGGAAACGACGCCGAGACGACCTCATGCGCGAAGCTCCTGCGGGAGATCGTGGGGCGGCACCCGCACCGAGAGCAGTGACGGGCCGGGATGGGTCAGGGAGGCGTCCAGGGCGGTCGCCAGCGCTTCGGCCGTCTCCACCCGCACGGCATGCTCCACCCCCATCGCCTGGGCGAGCGCATCATAGCGCCACGGCTGGAGCGCGAAATGCGCGCGCGGTGGGCGGCCGTTGCCGGCGTACCACGCCTTGTCGAGCAGCCACTGCTCGATGCCATACAAGCCGTTGTCGAGCACCAGCACCACATTGGGCAGTTCGTGTCGAGCCATCGACGACAGTGCCTGACAGGTCATTTGGAAGCCACCGTCCCCACACACCACGACCGGGCGGCGGCTCTGCCCCAAGGCCGCACCCACCGATGCACCCACGGAGTATCCGATTGACGCCCACACGGCGTTGCACAGCACACCGTCCCGGCCGCGGATGTGCACCTCCGCCGCAGGGTACATCGACAGCGACGTGTCGGTGACGAGCAGATGCTCGTCGGTGAGGCGCTCACTCAGCAGTGCCATCACCGTGTCGTAGCCAATGCCCGCCTCGGACTGGCGCACGGCGGGATGGGGCCGCTTCGGTAGCGATGCCCGACGGGTGGCGAAGTCGAGGGCGGGCAGAGCCGCCGTCTCGCGCCACTCGGAGGCGAGAGAGGCTGCACTGGCAAGCATGCCGTCGAGCACGGCCCCCTGGTCCGCCGATACTGCAGGCTCGTTGGCAATTCGCACGCCATCCACATCGACCCGCATCAAGCTGTTCGTAGAGCGAGTCACGAGGTGCCGGTACTGCCGACCAAACACGCACCCGAGAGCCAACACACAGTCGCTGCCCTCCACGATGTCACGAAGCTCAGGCACCGACCGGGTACCGGCATACACGCCCGCAAAACCGCCCGAATTTTCATCAAGCACCGCCTTGCCCAGCATCGTGGTGGCCCACGGCACGCCGAGCGCTTCGATCAAGGCCGCTGCAGTGTCCTGCAGGCCAAACCGACGCAGCCCCACCCCTGCCAGCACAATGGGACGACGCGCCACCGCCAAGCGCTGCTGAATTCTCGCCAGAAGGGCTTCTTCCGGTGGGGGGCCCACGGGCACAGGCTGAATGGCGCCACTCGGAGCAGTACACCGCGACCACCACAGGTTCCGAGCCACTTCCACGTAGACCGGAC
The DNA here is from genome assembly GCA_913044235.1 of uncultured Pseudomonadota bacterium. GTDB lineage: Bacteria > Myxococcota_A > UBA796 > UBA796 > UBA2385 > CAJWOS01. The sequence continues at coordinate 6,043 of CAJWOS010000068.1, read as the reverse complement.
GCTGCTGCTCCAGTGCCGTGCGCAGAGCAGCATCGAGCACCTCGGGCAGCTCGGAGGCCCGGGTCACGCGGCGTGCATACGCCGTGACCGGCTGAAAGGCGCGCAGGTCGCCGTCGTCGGTGCCGTCAGAATGCGAAAAGAGGGTGCCAAGCTCGTTCTGTAGGCGCAAGTCTTCGGGGCTCGGGCCACCGTTCACGATCAGCATCGGACTGCGCTCAGCATAAGCACCGCCCACGACCGGCAAGATGGTGCGGGCCCCCACTCCGTACGTGAGCGCCACAGCCCCGATGCCTGCGGTCCGCGCATAGCCGTCGGCAGCATACCCAGCGTCGAGATCGCTGCTCGTGACCACCACCTCAAGCGGGCCAGCCTGTGCTGCTTCGAAGAGCGGATCGCAGGTCGCTCCCGGCACGCCGAAGAGGTGGCGCACCCCGAGCCCATGCAAGCGCTCCACGATGTAGTCCGGCACCGTGACCGTGCCGGCGGCTTGCGCCTCTGTGGCCGCAGCACCCAACGCCACCGCGGCCATCGAGACCGCCACCAAGCCGCGACGAGAGAGAGTGGGGTCGGTCGGGTCCATCCGAAGCTCCTCTTGCAGGCGCCACAAACCAATCATCGGCATCCACACCGGTGTATCGTGTCCCTCAAGCGACCGAGGCTCTCCTCCCCTCAAATACCGGACGCCAACAATGCAGTGCGAATTCTGCGGCGAGCCCTCCCTCACAGGACGCTACGACCGCGTGGCGGGGCTCGATGTCTGCGCGACATGTCGCAGCACCGGTGTGCTGAAGCACCTGCGCGCCCGTGGCTACGAAGCGGCGGCCCGCAACTGGACCACCCGCGATCCGGAGACCAACAACCGCACCTTCCACGTCCAGACCGACATCACCCTCCCGGTGGACTCCGGCCTCACCCTCCGATGCGTAAAAGAGCGCTGGTACCACCACATCTCGCGCTTGTTCCGGAGCGAGCTCGAGGTGGGCGACCCGATCTTCGACGACCACATCTACGTGGCGGAAGGCACCTCCGCAGCCGTGGCCGACTTGCTCTCCCACGAGGGCATCCAGTCGGCCATCCTGCTCGTGGGTGCCGGTGGTTCCTTCGTCCTCGAAGGGCCAACGCTCGTGGCCCACAGCCAGTCCCGTGTGGGCCTCTCCGCAGAGGAGATTCGCGGCCAGATTCAGGAAGTGGCGGCGGCCGCCATCCACATCGTGGGCTGGCACGCCCGCCGCTGAGCGCTCACTCCTCCCCCAGCTGGACCGACCACCGCCGAAATCGCTCGCGCTTCGCCACGAAGCGCTTGCGGTGCTTGAGGCTTTGTGAGGTTGCCCGGGCTCTCCAGAGGCGAAAGCTGCTGCGCTTGAGCGTCCTGCGCATCAGTCGAATCACTTGCGACTCCGTGAGCCCGCTCACCGCCTCGATCTCTTCGAACGTGATCCGGTCAGCCCACGCCGCCCAGACCACCCAGTCGGCGGTACCGGGCTCGGGCATCGGATTCATGGTGCGGGTCTCCGGCCACGTGCCGCGCTTCGACATACCGCCTCCTCCCCAGCGCGTAGCCCAGCCCCGTGCCAGTGCACGGACAGTGGCCACGCCGCATCCCAAAGGGGTAGACGGGGGCACGAACGCGACTGCAGCCCTCCAGGGAGTGATCATGGACTTCACGGCAAAAACCGCACTGGTCACCGGTGCCACGAGCGGCATCGGACAGGCCACCGCCCTTGCGTTCGCCCGTGCCGGCGGCGACGTGGTGCTCGCTGGACGCAACGTCGACTCGCTCGATGCTGTTGCTCAGGAGGTGCGCGCACTTGGACGCCGGGCCACCCCGGTGCCGACCGATCTCACCCGCACCGCCGATCGGCGGCGCCTGATCGATGCTGCGGTCGCCGAACACGATGGCATCGATCTCCTGGTCAATGCCGCGGGCGTCATCGCCACCGGTACCGTGGAGACGACCGCCCTCGAAGACTTCGAGGCCATGTTCGCCCTCAACACCACCGCCGTGTTCCACCTCATGCAACTGGCGCTCCCCTCGCTGAAGGCGCGCCAAGGGGCAGTGGTCAACGTGTCGAGCGTGACTGGCGTGCGTGCCTTTCCGGGGGTGCTCTCCTACTGCGCCAGCAAAGCGGCGCTCGATCAGCTCACCCGCTGCACCGCCCTGGAGCTGGCCGAGCACGGCATTCGAGTCAACGCGGTCAATCCCGGTGTGGTGGTCACCGAGCTGCATCGCCGCGGCGGAATGGATGCCGAGCGATATGCGGCCTTCCTCGCACACAGCTGCACCACCCACCCGCTCGGACGCGTGGGCCAGGCCGACGAGGTCGCCCGCCTGATTCTGTTCCTGGGGTCCTCCGAAGCGGGCTGGATCACCGGCGTGACCATGCCGGTCGACGGGGGACGCCACCTGACCTGCGCGCGGTAGGTCGCGACCGCGCGCCCATGCTGCAAGGCCGTGCAAGGGACGATGTGCCCTGAAACGAGCCGCCGCGCGTTTGCCCTGTGTCCACCGACTTCACGGTGGCAAGCCCCCGGAGCAGCCATGCGTTTCCCCACCGTCATCCTCACCCTTGCAGCACTCACCTCCACCGCCTGCGACATCAATCTGGGCGAAGAGGCGGAGTCCACGGCCAAGGGCAACCAGCAGATTCTCGCGATTGGCGACAGCTTTCTCGACTACCACGGTCCAGGGGCAGACCTGCCCTACGTGGTGGCCGGCTCGCTCGAAATGACCCTCGAGTCGGCAGCAATCGGTGGCACGACCATGCTCGGGGGCGAGGGTCCCGACATTCCGAACCAGTACGTCGACGGAAGCTTCGATCTCCTCATCGCATCGGGCGGTGGCAACGACTTCGCATCCTGCACCTGTGGCGAAGACTGCGGACCGGTCCTTGACGCACTGATCTCCGAAGACGGCACCGAAGGCGCAGTGCCTGCGCTGGTGTCGCGGGCCATCGACGGCGGCGCCAAGGTGGCCTGGGTGGGGTACTTCCGCCCGATGGACAACGACAATGAGTTCTCGGCCTGCGTGGGGGAGCTGGACACGTACCGTGCCCGCCTCGCAACGCTCGCTGGCGCCGAAGACGACATGGTGTTCGTCGACGGCGTGGAGTACGGATCCGGTTCTGAGGACCACCTCTACGACGAAGACGGATACCACCCCTCCGAAGAGGGCAGTGCAATTCTCGGTGCCGTGGTGGCGGCGTCAGTCTCCGAAGCGTTCGGCTTCTGAAGCCTGACCGCCCCGAAGCTCAGCCCTTTTCGGGCCGGCGCCCCGGAGCCCACTTGCCCGCATCGGCACGGGTCTCGAGGAAGCGTGCGAGGCGATGGAAGTCGCTGCCCGTCTTGATGAACCGCACCTCGGTCACCATGGTCTCGGGGTTCACAAGATCCGAGAAGGGCACGTAGGTGAGATCGAGCTGGCCGGTCACACTCACCATGTGGCCGTCGAGCCCTTCCTCGACCAGCGCACGGTAAGCGCCGATTCCCAGCTGGCTTCCAAGCATCACGTCGAACGCATGCGGCGCCGAGCAGCGAGACTCGTAGCCGAGCTGCACGCCCCGCATCTTCTTCACCCGCCCGGTGCGCGCCCGGTACCGCTTGGCCACGGCCTGGGCCACGAGCTCCGCGAGGTTGAGCTTGCCGAGCGAGAGGTGCCCATGCTCGTCGCGGTTCACGCCGGCGATGAAGTCGGCCGGAAGCGCTTCCGCGAGGCCTTCTGCCAGCACCACGGTGCCGTAGGGCTTGTTGTCGCGCTCCTCACGGGTGATCACGAGGTCGGCGATGTGGTCGGCGAGCTTGGGAAGGTCGAGCGCATCGTCGGTCATCATGGCTTCGTCGAGATCTTCCACACCGAGCACGAGGTTGGCTTCGCCCGCGATGGCCACGCCATAGGGCAGCCAGCCAGCCTTGCGGCCCATGGTCTCGACCACGAACCAGGAGCTGGTGGCCCGGGCGTCGGCGCGCAGGTTGAGCAGCTCCTTCGCCATGAAGTCGACCGCCGTGAAGAACCCGAACGTGAAGTCGATGCCGCGGTAGTCGTTGTCGATGGTCTTCGGCAGGTGCACCACGCGAATGCGCTTGGCGCTGGGCGGCAGCCGCTTCTGGTACTCGTAGAGGAAGTTGGCCGTCTTCAGGGTGTCGTCGCCGCCGATGGAGATCAGCGCGTCGATCTCCAGATCCAACAGTGCAGTGTAGACCGTTCGAAGGCGAGCGGTCTTTTGGGGATCGTCGAGGTCGGCCGGGCAGGTGATGCCCTTGCCGGGGTTGGTGCGCGCCGTGCCGATGCAGATGCCACGCTCGTTGCGGAGTCCCCGCGTGTCGCCGAGGTCAAACCGACGGAAGTGCCGGTCGGCGCGCAGTCGGTTGCCCGATGGGTGGTACTCCACGAGGTGGGAGTAGCCGGAAAAGAAGCCGAACACTTCACGTTCGTCTTCGAGGAAGGACACTGCGGCAGCCGAGATGACGGCATTGGCGGCTGGGGCTGGTCCACCCGAGAAGATGATGCCTACCCGGCGGGGAGCGTTGCTGGTCGAGGTCATGGGGGGCTCCTGATCGATTGAGGGGGAAGGCGTAACTCAATCCTGAGTCACTGTCACCGACAGCGGCCGCACACTCCTCCGTTCCGCCTTTTCTCCGTATCCACGCACAGTCGTCGGGCCGTGACCGTTGCGGAACATGTCGTGGCGTGGCGCTGCATGGATGGCGGGGCTACAACCACCCTCAATGGCGCAGCCGCCTCCACTGGCTCCGGAGCATCCCCTTGGACGCGGACCCTCTCCAGACCGCCCTGCACCTGTTTCGCACCGGCGATCCGGCCGCAGCACGTCCGATCTTCGCCCGAGTCCAACGAGCGAATCCCACCGAAGCGCAGCCGGCCTTCTTCCTTGGTGCATGCGACCTCAAGCTCGGCAATCCCGCATCGGCTGCTCCGATGCTGCTTCGAGCCACCGCCCTTCCCCGGCCCCCCGTGCAAGCCTGGCTGTATCTCGCCATGGCCCGGCAGCAGATGGGTGCCGACAACTGGCGCGAGCCCCTCACACGAGCGGAGCGAGCGCTGCCTGCGAGCTTGCTGGTGGAAGTGGCTCGCTGCTGGCTGGCCGGTGGGCAGCGCCAGCGCGCAGAACAGTTGCTCGAGCACAGGGTACCGATGGATGTGCGGAGCGATCTGCTGCGCGCACGTCTCGCTCGGCGCGACGCTGACGGGTCAGCCGTGGTGAGGTACGCCAGTCGCGCCTTCCAGAGTGCCCAAACTCCTGCCGACCGAATCCATGTCATGACCGAGCTCGGCGTTGGTCTCGACATGGTCGGTCGATATAGCGAGGCATGGGAGGTCTTCGAAGCCCGCAACCAGCAACGCTGGACCCGGCATGGCCTCCCACCCGATGTCTATCCCAACCACGTGCAACATCTGCTCGCCTGGTGGCGTGCACACGACACCCTTCCCGCCGCAGCACCGGACGACGGCGGACCCACGCCACACTTTCTGGTCGGTTTTCCACGGTCTGGAACCACCTTGACCGAACAGTGCCTGACCGGCCATCCATCGGTGCGCAGCCTCGATGAGAAGCCCTGGTTGGTCTCGCTCTTTGCAGCCATCGAACAAGAGCGTGGCTGGTCCTTCCCGAAGGATCTTCACCGACTCACGCCTGACGACTGGCAGCGCCTTCGCGACCAATACCGGGCCACTACCGGTCTCCGCGCGCACGAATTCCTCCTCGACAAGCTTCCACTGAACTGGGTGAACCTGCCGCTGATTCGATGCCTCTTTCCCCGGAGCCGAGTGGTTGTGGTGCTTCGCGATCCGCGCGATGCATGCATCTCGGGCTTGATGCAGGCGTTCGACCACAACGTATCCATGATCCAATTTCTGCAACCGGAGCGAGTCGGCGCGCTCTACAATTCCGTGCGGGCGCTCGGCGAGCGGTTCACCCAAATCCCCGGTCTTCACGGAAGTCGAGTCTGGTACCACGACCTCGTGTCCGATCAAGAGTCCACACTCCGCACGCTGCTCGACGCGCTCGGGCTGCCCTGGCACCCGGGCGTG
>CAJWOS010000067.1 GCA_913044235.1 uncultured Pseudomonadota bacterium | reverse complement strand
CCGCGGCCCGCTCCTTCCGCAGGCCGAAGCGGCCTATGCCTCGCTGCTTGGCACATACACTGCGGGCACCAGTTCGGTCGCCCAGCTGTTGCTCTCTCAGCAGGCGCTGCTCGAGCTTCGACTCGATCTCATCGCCGCGCAAGTCACCCACGCCCAGGCCTGGGCGCTCCTGCGTTCGGTGTGTGGTCGGGATGTGCAGACCCGTCGACTGGTGACGAATCCCGCGGAGTGAACACCTCGATCGAGGGATGGGCTTGCCGCGCGGCTGGGATAGGTCGGTGTCACACACAGCGTGTGGAGGTGGGTTGTGCTGCTGCCGCAAACAGCATTGGTGGTGGGTGCGTCTGGTGGGATCGGGAATGCTCTGGCTGCGCTCCTGGAGTCGCGCGGGGTCGAGGTGTTGCGATGGAGTCGCCGCCACGATGGCATCGACATCACCAACGAACAGACCATCCGCACCGCGGCTGAGGGGCTGGGTGACCGCACGCTCGACTGGATTGTCATCGCCACGGGCCAGCTGTCTGCGGATGGCAGTCATCCGGAGCGCCGCTTTCGTGAGCTCGAGCCAGACCGTATGGCCGACTGTTTTGCGGTGAACACCATCGGTCCGGCACTGCTCATCAAGCATCTGTCCGCGCGACTGCCGCGGGACCGTCCGTCCGTGGTTGCGGCGCTCTCAGCCCGACTGGGCTCAATCGGCGACAACAACCTGGGCGGATGGATGAGCTATCGCGTGGCCAAGGCCGGGCTGAATCAGGTCATTCGCTGTGCCCATGTGGAGCTTCGTCGACGGCACAAGCAGACCGTCGTGCTGGGTCTGCACCCTGGCACGGTCGACACCGACATGACCCGTCGCTTTCACCGCGGTCGGACCACAGCCTCAGCGGCCGAGGCGGCCACCAATCTGGTGGAGGTTCTGCTGGCCCGGACACCGGCCGATGGGGGCCAGATCTTTGACTACGCCGGGGAACGCATCCCTTTTTGACCCACCGCAGCAGAGGGCTTGTGCGGGGTGTGGTCGCGACCGGCGTAGATTGAGAGTATCGTTTAGAGGCTGGGCGCCTGGGATTCGAGATGCGCGCTGGCCTGGAGGGGAAGCGATGAAGCGTTGGTTTTGGCTCACAGCGGGCCTGTATGTGGCGTGTTCCGACGCGAAGCTCGACGACGACGACCTGAGTGTGGAGCTCGGGGACGATGGTGGCAGCGGTGGCGGTGTCGAGGGCGGCTCCAGCACCGGTGGTGGCGGTGAAGACGGTGGCGGTGAAGACGGTGAAGACGGGGGCGATGACGGTGGTGAAGACGATGGTGGCTCGAGCGGCACCACCGTCACGACCACACCACCCTGCGAGACCCGAGTCGTGGGCACACTGCCCGCGTCTGACGACGGTGCAGTCTCGATTCTCACCCACCTTCTGGTTGACTTCGCAGCGCCCAGGGGCGACGAGGGCCTGACTGTGTACGACGCATCCGGCGCGTCGATTCCGGGCAGCTCCGTGCGCGAAGAGGACGGGGCGCGGCTCCGGTTCATCCCGGATGCTCCGCTCGTGCACGAGCAGTCCTACGAGGTCGCCATCGAGTATTGCGACGGTCTTCTCGATGTGCTCGCATTCGAGACGAGCAGCTTCGGTGCCGCGCTCGACTGCGACCCCACCGGCGCGACGTACATCACCAATCCGGCCTTGGCCACGGTGGTGGCGCCCCGAGATGTGGGAGAGCTCCTGGTGGACTCGCTAAATGCGTCGCTGGCGTTCACGGTCTCCGACGTCGGTGCATCCAGCGCAAGCCTCCGACTGGGCGGGGGCACAACGCGCACGCCAGACCTCTGTTTTCCCACCACCGAGGTCGAAGCCACCTTCGAAACACCCGTCATGAGGGTGTCAGCGCCAGAGGTTCTCCTGCCCTACAGCCCGAGTGCTGGCCTGCCCATCGAGAGCGTCTCCATGGATGCGGTGGTGGCCGCCGACTGCGGAGCGCTCGACATCGCTCGCATCGCCGGTGAGATTGATGCGCGGACTGCGGGTGTCCTGGGCTTGGACCTGCTCGATACCGAAGATCCCGATGAGTTCTGCGCGTTTCTCCTGGCGTTTGGTCTCACCTGCCAGCCGTGCACGTCTGATGGTGCGAACTACTGCCTGCCGGTGGAGCTGGCCCAGATGTCGACCAGCCTCGCGCTCTACGAGCTGGAGCCGCGCACGATGGAAGACATCACCGCCGATCCGGTCTGCGCGAGCGGCGCGTCATGCAGCCAGGCGACCACCGCACGACCGTGGGCTTGGGGTGCACTCGGACTGGCGATGCTCGGCCTTGTGGCGCGCCGACGGTGGTGACCCACCGACCGTCTACTTGATGCGCATGCCGTTCAGGGCTCCGTTGTCGACCCCCAGCAGGAAGATATCGGGCGCTCCCGGACCGGCCGCAATCACCATGCCCTCGGACACTCCGAACTTCATCTTCCGCGGTGCGAGATTGGCCACTACCACCACCTGCTTGCCGATGAGGTGCTCGGGATTGTAAGCCTTGCGAATGCCGGCGATGACCTGCCGGGTCTCGAAGCCGAGGTCGACCGTGAGTCGCAGCAGCTTGTTGGCCTTTTCGATGATCTCAGCTTCGACGACTGTGGCCACCCGCAGGTCGACCTTCATGAACTCGTCAAACGAGATCGTGTCGGCCACGGGAGCGTAGGCGGGTGCGGCGGGCTCGGGTGCAGGGGGTGGCTCCGCAGGCTTGCTGGCCTCCACCACGGCGGCCACGTGGGCCTTGTCCACCCGGAGCATCAGCGGCTTGAACTTTTGGATCTCGGCGTCGAGCAGTGGGGTGTCCAGGCCGTCCCACGACAAGGGCGACTGCAGCAGCGCGAAAGAGTCTTCGGCCAGCTTCGGCACCACCGGAGACAGCATCGTGATCAGCACGCGGAACAAGTTGAGGCCCTGGGTGCACACCCGGTGGCCTTCCTCGAAGGTGTCCTCGGCCTTGCACAGTGCCCATGGAGCTTTGGTGTCGATGTACTTGTTCGTGCGGTCGGCCAGGGCGGTGATGGCCCGGATGGCCTTGGCATATTCTCGGGCTTCAAACCGCTCGCCCACTTCGGTGCGGGCTGCTGCGAACTCGGCATACATCTCGGTGTCGTCGAGTGCGGCCGACAGGCGGTTGCCGTAGCGCTTGCGGAGGATCCCGGCGCAGCGGCTGGCGATGTTGACCACCTTGCCCACGAGGTCGGAGTTCACCCGGAATACGAAGTCGTCGAGCGAAAGATCGATGTCGTCCACGCCCGATGCGAGCTTCGAAGCGAGGTAGTAGCGCAGGGCTTGGGGGTCGAGGTGTTCGAGCCAGGTACGGGCGGCGATGAATGTGCCGCGCGACTTGCTCATCTTTCGGCCGTCGACCGTGAGGAAGCCGTGGCAGTACACCTGCGTGGGTGTTCGATGCCCTGAGCCATGCAGCACGGCGGGCCAGAACAGGGTGTGGAAGTACGCGATGTCTTTGCCGAGGAACTGCACCAGCTCGATGTCGCTGTCGGGTTTCCAAGCCGCTTCGAATTCATCCTCACGGCCATGGTCCTTGCACCAGCGCCAGTGGCTGCCCATGTACCCAATGGGTGCATCGAGCCAGACGTAGAAGAACTTGTCGGTCTCGCCTGGGATCTGGAAGCCCCAGTAGGGTGCCTCGCGAGAGATGTCCCAGTCGCGCAGACCCGCCTCGAACCACTCTTCGAGCTTGTTGGCCACCTCGGGCTGCACGTGATCCTTCACCCAGCTCTGGAGAAAGGTCTCGAACTTCGCGAGCTCGATGAAGAGGTGCTCGCTCTTGCGCACCACAGGCTTGGTGCCAGTGAGCACGGAGCGGGGATTGATCAGGTCGAGGGGCGCATAGGTGGCCCCACAGACTTCGCAGGCGTCGCCGTATTGGTCTGGGCTCTCGCACTTGGGACAGACGCCCTTCACGAAGCGGTCGGGCAGGAACATCTTGGCCTGCTCGTCGTAGGCCTGGGCCACAGCCTTGCGGGCGATGTAGCCTCCGTCTTTCAGCCGATTGTAGATCTTGCTGGCGCAGATCCGATTTTCTTCGGAATGCGTGCTGTGGAAGATGTCGAATTCCACGAAGAAGTCTCGGAAGTCGGCACTATGCGAGGCATGCATCTCGTCGATCAGTTGTTGGGGATCGATCCCCCGCTTGCGTGCGGACAGCATGATGGGGGTGCCGTGGGCGTCGTCGGCACAGATGTACTTGCAGTCGTTGCCGGTGAGCTTCTGGTAGCGAACCCAGATGTCGGCCTGCACGTACTCGACGAGGTGACCGATGTGAATCGGTCCGTTGGCATAGGGAAGGGCTGCGGTGACGAGGATGTTGCGTGACATGCGGCGCGCCTAATCCGCTGGAGCGGCGATGGGTGCGGCTGGGTTGGAATCCGACGCGAGATCTTTGCCGGGTGCTATACGGCGGGCTTGGGCAGGTACCATTGTGCATGCATGCATGCCTGCCGCGGGCCTCGGCCGGGGGTCTGGTTTCGCCTCGTGGTGTCTCGAGCGACACAAGAGTCGCAGTTTGGACAGTACGGCGGTGTCGGGTTGCGAAAACCCGCTGCCGACCGGATGGCATGGTTCATGCACACGAATGCAACATCCCTGGAGGTCCCCATGTCCCACATTCGTCTCGCCCTCACCGCCTGCATCTTTTCGACAGCCTGCTCGAAGGATGAACTCCGGGAACCGTCGCCACCGGTGATGGGTGTCGTCGACATCTGCACCGACGTGCCGGTCGAGGATGACACGCTGCATGCCTTCAGCGGCGTGGTGGTGGCGATGGATGATGGATCGACCGACTGCACCCATTCCATCACCATCGAAGATGCCGACGGTGAAAGGCATACGGTCGGCTGGAGTGTGACGGACGACGACGGAGCGGATCACACCCCGGCGGCGGATGTGGCGCCGGGCGACTCCATCAGCCTGGGTGTCCGTGCATACATGGTGTTTGGTGATGTTCGGGGGCTGCTCATTACCGACGATGACGGGCTGTTGCTCGCCGCCGATGAAGGCACCTGGGGGGGAGGCCTGCGCGAGGAAGAGACCGGACTTGTGATTTCACACGGACCCACCACTGCCGAGACGGAGACCGAGTGCATCACCACCACCTACTCGGATGTCTGGCTTGAAGCAGACAGCACCTGGGGCCTCGAGCCGCTTCGTCCGCTGGAAGTGGAGCTGGACGGAGACGCGCTCACGGTGATGATGGTCTCGAGCATCGAATATGGGCCGGGCACGGAGTGTGAGGTGAGCGACCGGACCGACGAGCTGGCTTGGGTGGCTTGGCGGTGATCGGATGGGGTCGCGACCCCATGGGCTTCACCCGCCGATTGGTCGGGTGGTGAGCGTGTGCTCCAGCATGGCATCACCATCAAAGACCGCGCATAGCTCCACCCACTCTCCGGCGAGCATGCGCGGCAGCCACACGCGGTCATCGGCCCACATCTCGTTGTAGGGGATGGCCTCGACCGGCACCCACATTGGCACGGCCTCCTCGGTCTCGCGGAGTGTGCCGCTGCAGTCGGGTGCGGTGAAGACATGCACCTGCAAGCGCAGACCGTCCACGAACTGGAATCGGAGGCGACCGCGAGCCACGGGCGCGATTGGCGTGACCCCGATTTCCTCGACGACTTCTCGAACTGCCGCTTGCTCAGCGGTCTCTCCGGGGTCGAGCTTTCCTCCAGGTCCGTTGATTTTGCCGGCTCCGAGGCCGCGCTTCTTCCGAATCATCAGCAGCTCGCCATGCTTCCAGACGAAGAGCAGGGTGGCTCGCACAGTCGGCGTCCAGCGTGACCAGTCGACAGCGGAAGAGGGCATCATGGCTCCGGAGGGTCTGGCCAGCATGTATCGGCTCGGGCGTGTTCGTTCGGTACGGTCTGGCGACAGTCTTCACCGAATGGGTGCGTAGAAAGATGCGTCTGTTGCCGATCCCCACGCCGAGTCGGGATTCACCATGGGGGTGAGTCCAGCTTCGACTCCGCCAGTCCTCTGGCCGTGCGGCAGCGATCAGTCCTCCTTTCGAGAGATTTTGAATGCGCCTGGCCCGAGACCTGCGGCCCCATGACCACACTGCCTCCACCCCCTCGAACCGCTCGCATCGGTCGCAGCGAGGTGGGATGACAGGTAGCGGCAATGCCCTCACCCAACAGCTGATTGCCGAGCGTGTCCCTGACGCCTACGACCGCGCGACGCGGGGTGGTCCGGGTGCTCTGCCCTTCTTCGAGCAAATGCAGTCGTCGTTCGATACCGATCTGTCTTGTATTCCTGTATTCATGGGGCAGGAGGAACTGCGCGATGCAGGGGCATCAGCAGTGGCGGGTCCGGACGGAATCGCCTTTTCAAGCCGCCAGCCGGATGCGGCAGAGGTGGGTGAAGAAGTCGCCCACTTTCTCCAGGGCCGGCAAGGCGGTGGCGCGTCGAGTCGAACCGTGAGCGACCCGACGCAGGCCTCGGAGCGAGAGGCCAAGGCGGCCGGTCGGCGGGCTTCCGGTGGTGGCTCAGCGCAGGTCTCGCAGGCGCAGGGGGGGCTGCAGTGCAACCTCTGGGACGACTTCATCAACACGGTGGGAGATGGCCTCGACCTCCGAGAAAATGAAGCGGAGCTGGATGCTTTGGAGGAATTCCGAGCCATGCAGTTCCCGGTCAGCGAAGACTTCCAGCCCTCCACCGGCATCGGCCAGTTCGATGCCGCCTTCGATGCGGCCAGCGGCCAGCTCAAGATCACGCTGAAGGTGGGCTACGACTTTGAGGCGGGCGATTCTTCGGTGGTGTCCCCCGGATTTCGCGCCGCAGACTTCCTGTGGAGCGATGTGGAAAAGGATGCTTGGAAGGCCCAGTACATGGCCGACGTCGAGAAGATGTGGTCGGCGCAGCATCAGTTCGGGTCCACCAAGCCATTTTGGGAGTCGGTCTTGGTGGATGTCGCGGTCGACATCGTGGAAGACAACGCCGATCCACACTTCATCCTGCGCGTCGAAAAGTTCCCTGCTGACTCGGGGATGGCCCAAAGCTCCATCTGTCCTCCCGGTCGGGAGCACAATGCCGCCGGCACCCACTGTCCCGCGCATGGCGATGACCACGGAACCGGTGCGTTCGACTCCAACGACATGCGCGATGAACAGAAGCTCGACTGGGGCAACGCCGAGGTTCCGATTCACTTCCGACGCGGCTCGAGCACACTCGACAGCCGTGGACTCCGCGAGCTGGCACCCATCTCGGCCCAGATGCAGGCCAACGCAAACACGCATGCTGAGCTCGCCGGCCGGGCCAGCTCTGACCATCGCTCGACCGCGACGCAGACCGAGGGAGAGGTCGAGAACATGGATCTCGCACGGGAGCGCTCAGCCGCAGTGGTGACCGCGCTGGGAGGAGATGGGGTCCAAGCGGATCGGCTCCTGGTTCGCAACCGGGGCGAAGATGGGGCCACTCACCACGAGGAGTGGTGTCGGGTCGACGTACAGGTGGGCCATCAACAGATGCAGAACCCGGCACTGCACGAGACGGGTCACATGTTTGGCCTCGGAGACGAGTACCCGGTCACGGGCTCCCCGGCGGGCTCCGCAGTCGATGCGGACTATGCTGCCCTTGTGAGGTCGCAGACAGGTCAGGAGCTCACGCGCAGTCGCGACAAGAGCGCGATGAGTGTGGGATCGACGGTAGAACCCTGGCATTACAGCTCCTTTCTCGAAGCCCTCAAGGCCATCACTGGCAGCCCGGACTGGGAGATCGTGTGAAGACAGCTCTGCTTGGACTTGCCGGAATGTGGATCACCGGATGCGCCCGCGAACCCTCGGCCCCAGAGCCCGCGACGGCTTCGGTGACCCCTGCCCCGACGGTGTCGGAGACGGTCTTGGCTCCCGTTCCGGAGCTGCCCAACGGAGCTCTGCTGGTGGTGGCCGACCGGCAGTCTGGCGTGGTGCATCGATTTTGGTCTGACGGACGCTGGGAAGCGCATCTTCCAACGGCGGGCTGGGTGTCTCAGGAGCCGCGCCCCCCCCAGCGTCCGTGGACCGGCCGGATGCATCCGGATGGTCTTGCACGCCTCACCGAGAGCCTTGCGATCCTCGCTGACGTGCCAAGCGTCTTGCCTCCTCCCACTGTTGATGATGCGCCCATTCTGCCCGGCGCCGCGGCCGCTGTGGCTCGGCATCCCGTTGTGTTCGTGGGCCGCCTGCCAGGCGGTGATGTGCGCACGGTCGCGCTCGACGCGCACCTTGACCGGCCAGACACCTTTGGGGCACTCCAGCCGCTCTGGACGGTGCTCGACGAGGTCGCCTTCGGCAGTCGCTTCGATCGATAGAGCGTGCTCAGCTTCGGCCGTCATCGACATTGCGATCGCGATAAGGCTGTGCCTGGACTTGTGTTGAGGAACCGCTTGAACCTACGCGCCATTCCCCTGTTTAGCCTGCGTGGCATTCCGGTCCAGCTTCACTGGAGCTGGTTTCTGGTGGGTGCTCTGGAAGTGGTCTGGCGAAGCGACATGCATTCCCATTGGGTGTGGGGGGCCGTGGAGTTTGTGATGCTGTTCACGCTCGTGCTCCTGCACGAGTTTGGCCACGCCTTTGCCTGTCGACAGGTGGGTGGCTCGGTGGATCGCATCCTGTTGTGGCCTCTCGGCGGCCTGGCACAGGTCCGACCACCACAGCGGCCCGGTGCGCAGCTCTGGGCTCTTGTGGCTGGGCCCCTGGTGAATCTTGCGCTTGCCATCCCCGCTTTGCTGGCCTGGGCGGTGCTTCGGGAGCTTGTACCCGGAGAGGGCATCGCGTATGCGGTGTTCACATTTGCGGTGCTGAACATCGCACTGTTTGTGTTCAACATGCTGCCCATCTATCCCCTTGATGGGGGGCAGGTGCTGCGCTCGGTGCTGTGGTTTTTCATCGGTCGGGAGCGCAGCTTGCTCGTGGCAGCCAGCCTTGGTGCGGTGGCCTCGGTGATCGGTACCGTGGCGGCGGCGCTCTACCTGAGGGAGCCGTTCCTGGTTGCCATCGGGGTCTTTGGCGTCTGGCGGTCTTGGCTGGCGATCCGCGTGTCCCGGACCCGGCTCAAGATCGTGTCGATGCCCACCCACCCTGTGGCGCGATGTCCCTCTTGTGGGAAAGCACCACCGGCCGGACCGATCCTCCGATGTTCCTCCGGACACCCGCTCGCGCCCTATGATGGCATCCCCCCAGGTTCATGCAGTGTATGTGATACCCGTGTGGATCTGGTTCCTTGTGTGCATTGCGACACGCTTCACAGTCCAGCAGAGGCACTCGAAGGAGGGTCGGGACGAGCCGCGATCGCCTCGTTGCAGCCGTCTCGAGTGTGAGGCTCCACGAGTCCTGAAACGGGTTGAAGTGTCCGATTGAGTGCGGACAACCGCTGCTCGATGAGGGGCGGCGGTAACGCAACCCTGTTGCAATACGGGCGGAGCATTATATGTAGGCAGCGTAACCCGGACTGGAGGTCCTTATGCTGACTCGATTGTTCCTTCTCCTCGCCCTTCCTGCTGCATTCCTCACCGGCTGTGGTGACAAGGACGACGGCGATTCCGCTGCTGAAGAAGATCACGACGATCACGACCACGAAGGTGAAGACCACGACGACGAAGGCTGATCGCCTTCGGTGGTAACGGCGCGGCTCGGTTGAGCTGCGCCGTCGTCGTTTCGGGTACCGGAAAAATCCCGCAGAGCGACATCCCCACGAGCGCATGTGCTACGCCGGAGGCATGCGACGACCCCAGCTCCGGCTTCGATCTCGACCGCGGCCTGCACCATGATGCGGCGCTGGATGCGGCGAGCATTCCGCGTCCGACCACGCTTCTGGCTTGTGGGCATCGCACTGGTCTTCCACGTCCTGGTGGTGGGCGGGGTTCGTTTTGTGAATCCTCCGGTGACGCTCACCATGCTCGGCGCCATGTGGGATCATCGGGGCTGGCCAGAGCGGGAGTGGCGCACGCTCGATGAGCTTGGCGATGTGCCAAGAATCGCCGTCGCTGCGGAAGACGGTGCGTTTTGGATGCATGCTGGCTTCGACTGGGTGGGGATCTGTGCGGCGATCGATCGAAATCGGAGCGCCCGTGCAGAAGGGAGCACGCACCGGGTGGGGGGCAGCACAATCCCGCAGCAGGTGGTTCGGAATGTGTTTTTGTGGCAAGGGCGCAGCTGGTTTCGCAAGGGCCTCGAGACCTGGCTGACGATCTGGCTGGTGCGTCTGGTTCCGCGCGAGCGCATCTTGGAGCTGTATGTAAACCTCGCGCAGACCGGTCCGCTCACATTTGGGGTGGAGGCCGGTGCTCAGGAGGTGTTCGGGCGACCGGCGTCGGCGCTGTCGGAGCAGCAGTCGGCCTTGTTGCTTGCTTTGCTGCCGGCGCCAGCCACCCGGTCGATCACCGATACATCGGTCGTGAAGCAGGCGGGCCGCATCCGACGCAACCGCTCTCCGTGGCCTGGAGAGCCGGGTTTCGACGATATGGCACAGCGGTGGTCGGACAAGAATCCGGGTGCGCTCGGATGTGCGTGGCAGCAGCTGATGCGCTGAACGGGTCAGCCTCCCAGGCCAGCCAGTGCGTAGATCAAGCACATCTCATCGTTGGTGGCGTCGCCCCAATACACGTAGTCGCCGGTGGAATACGGGTTGGTGTCCGAGTTGTCGTAGACGCAGCGCAGGCTCACCTCATCGCCGTCTTCGATGACCACCGGATCCTTAAGAAAGTAGATCTCTTGGTAGTTGAAGTCCCAGCGGGGGATTTCCATGATGCAGTCGAACTCTTCCTGGTCGGGCTTGCGGAGGTGTACGGAGATGGAGCTTCCCAGGCGATGCAGGTGCGGGCCACCGCCGAAAAACTGGAGATTGATGCCATAGTCGAGGGTGAAGGTGACTCCCTCTTCGTGGGCCTCAGCACCGGGTGGGATCTCGAGTCGGGTGTCGACGAAGGGCACGAAGAAGGCTGATTGACGGTCTTCATCGGCGTCAGCGAGGTCGAACGATACGCTGGACTGATCGCTGCCACCGGGGTCGCCGGCCGGGCTGTAGTGCACCTGGAGCACGAGCGCAGTGCCGGCCTCCAAGGAGACCGCGGTGTTGTGGGGCAGGCGGTAGCCAGGACTGCCCGGTGCCCAGGCGCCCACCACGGAGGTCTCATTGAAGCCGGGGCCGCCGAAGCAGGTGTAGCCGGGGCCCTCGTCGCGCTCGTCGAGCGTGGCGGCGATTCCCTCAGTGTCGGTGTAGACCAGCACGTGGTGCACGATGGCCGAGTTGTCAGGATGGACCTGGAAGCCGGTGATGCGTGCGGTGTCGGTGAGCTGGGGATCCACCACAAAGCAGCGATAGTCGTCGGTGGCGCCGATGGGTGTGTAGGGCTCGGGCAGGGTGAGGGTGAGGTCTTCGTCGGGTGGCACGAATTCAGACTCGGCCGGTGCGGGTGCGGTGGCCGGGTCGCCCTCCGGGGTGCCTCGAGCAGACCAGTCGCGCAGGATCTGGCGGTCGGCCTCGGAGAGGGTGCGCTCGTGCAGCAGGGGACGACACTCGCGGCTGGGCGGCCATGGCGGCATTGAGCCCGACTCGGTGGCTCCCACCAGCGCCTCTGCCAACAGGGCGGTCTCGGGATAGCTCGTGAGGTCGAAGCTGATGCCCTGTGGGTTGTGGCACCCGGTGCAGTTCTGCTCGAGGAGCGGCGAAACATCCTTGTGCCAGGTGACGCCATCGTCGATCGCGTCGTCGCCGGAGTCCTGTGCAGCGTCCGCATCGGACTCGAGGTTGTCTCCAGACGCAGTGTGGTCTGGGGCTTTGGTGTTGTCGCAGGCGACACCAAGCAGGATTCCGAGTACACAGGCGCGCTTCATGGGGGGCTCCAACCGAGTGAGTCTGGATTCTGACATGAGAACAGCAACGCACAGGCGATGGGTGGGAGGATTGACAGAAGGTTGTTCAGCGCCGTGTTGTACGCAGCAACGGGGGGCCCGCGGAGTCTTTCACCTGTGCGCCGACCGCGGCGAGGGCTGGCTGGTCGCACCAGGTGCTGCCCACCGAGCCGTCAGACCATCTCTCCTCGTCGTCATACGCCCAGTTGAGGAACATGGAGACGTCGGGTTCGGCGCACAGGTGAAAGACTGTGATTCCCATCCGTTCATGCACGTTAACGAGGCCTTCGGACGAGACGTAGCCGTTCAGTCCCCAGGAGCCGAACGGCCGAGGCGACCCCATCGGGGCCGCGGCCTACACGAGAATGGGACTCAGAACACCGACTCCTGCGCGAAGATCCGATCGCCAGACATCGCGACACGGTGAGGCCCTCTTTGTAGGGAATGTCGCCGGGGCGCTTCACCGAGCCCAGCACAGTGATGGTGAGGTCGGGTACGAACCAGACGTCGCCCGCGCCGAGGAGCAGGTTGTCGCGGCCTACCGCCAGCAGGTGCTGGTAGGAAGTTATCATCACGTCGTTTTCGTTGCCGGCCCGGGTGAGGCGCAAGGCATCGAAGCCGTCAGACGACCTGCCGCCGGCCTTCGACGGCAGCAGGCGGACTGGGTGGAGGGCTGCGGCGCCTGGGCGGGGACCGCGGGGGTGGTTGTGGAGCCACCGCCGATTCCGGTAAGCTGATGGCGTTCTGAGCAGCGGAACTCGGCACCAAACTGTGGGGACCAATCATGATTCAGCGTCTTTTGTGTACTGCGCTCCTGGGCGCGCTTGTGGGTTCATCCACAGCCCACGCAGCGGAGACGCCGGTCGAGGCGGAGCTCCGCTTCCAGGGCAGCCAGCGGCTCGGCACGGCCGGGATGATCGTGGGCTACGCCGGACCGGTCTTTGTGGTGGGCGGCGCCCTCATGGGGATCTCGGGCATGATGCAGTCCGTGGGCGGCGCGGCAACCGAAAATCAACAACAGTCCAACGATGGTGCGAGTCAGGCCCTCGGGGGGCTCGTGATGGTGGCCGGCGGGTTTTCCATGAATTTCGTGGGCCCTGCGCTGCTGTCTTCCAGCTCCATGGTGGGGGCTTCGGCGGTGCAGTCGGCCGGTGGGAACGTGGGCGTGGGAGCCGGCTGGGCGGCAGTGGCCGGATCTGGCGTACAGCTCCTTTCACTGGCCGGCCGATTTGGCGACAATGGCGGGCTGGCATGGACCGCTGGTGTCGCTGGCTGGGGCACAGGCATGATTGCAGGCACCATTCAGCATGTGCAAAACCGCAACGCCTGGACTGCCATGGGCACCAGTCGGGCTCCCGTAGAGCGGAAGCACTTCACGATCGCCTTTGCGCCCACGTCCAATGGAGCCCGGGTGTTCGGCACCTTCTGACGATGGGCCAGTGTGTGCCGGTACGGTGTGGATGTAGGCAGCACGCGCCTACGAGTCACCGCCCAGCACCCCGAGCGTGCGGAGTGCCCAGATTTGGGCCGCATTGAAGACCACGAAGATGGCCACGAAGGGTGTGTGCTGGGTAAGAGGGTCGGCACCGGTCACGAAGCACCAGGAGTACCCGAGCACCACCTCAAGGGAGAACCACACGACCAGGCCGGCGAGGAACATCGTGCGGAGGGTGGCGTTGCGGTCACCCTTCCACAGGAGTCGCGCCATCACGGCCTGCATTCCCATGAACACCACCCCCAGGGCCAGGATGCCCACGTCGATCGCGCGGGCCAGGGCGTTGGTCTCTTTCATGAGCTCGTCGACGTACATCAGGCACATCAGCGAGTAGAGCGGCAGGAACAAGACGGTGAACACGGTGAAGACGATTCGGGCCTTGCGCATGGGGCGAGCCTTGAAGGTAGGGAGCGAGAGGTTCGCACGTGGACAACTGGGCTTCAAGTGACCACGACTTTCCTGCGGTGCGCTCCAGCACCACAATAGCGCTGGAACCAGGGGTAGACTGGTTTCGCGGAGGTGATGGTGACTGAGACGACTGGGAGGCACCGCTTGATTTTGGCATTGGTGCTGGGTGGATTGCATTCCGGCCCGGTGCATGCGCGAGAGGCGCCGTCGGTCTGTCAGCCCCTGGTGGCCGATGTGGTGGACCCGGTGGCAGTGCGAGCTGTGCTGAGCGAGAACCCGTCGTCCCTGGAACATCTCTGCAAGGTGAGGCGCTCGGCTCTGGGAGAGGCGGGACTCACGACGCTGTTCGTGGTCAGTGGATTGGCGCTGATACCGGGGGCTCTCGACAGCGCCAAGTATGCCCGTCACACGCCTCTGGAACTGGCCATCCTGCGCGATTCACGTGCCGCTGCTCGGGCATTGGTGAAGGCCGGTGCCGATCCCACGCACGGCTCGGAGAAGGCGTCTCCGCTCACGCTTGCTGTGATGCGGGACCTCGACGCTGGGAGCACGGACTGGACCGAGCTCGTGCTGATGAGCTGGAGTGGGCCCCTCCTGAGCGACGCCCTGTCGGCGACGGCGCTCGATCGGCTGTTCTTTGCTCCTGAGCTCACCGATGTCCTCGGCTCGAGCGGCATGCGTGGGCATGGTCTGGCGGAAGACGGCACCATCTGGCTGCACCGCGCCCTGATCCAGGACTGGCCCCTGCCCAAAACCGATGATGCTCTGGTGGGCCAGCCCCTCGATGGAGTGCAGGTGAAGGATGGCGAGCTGCCCCGCTACGAGGAGACTCTGGCGCCGGGAGCCCGGTTTTATGAAGAGACCGTGCCCCGGCTGTCGGTGGCGGCGGTGATGGCGCGCGGGGTGCCAATCGGTCACGCAGATTCCCAAGGACGGACCGCGCTGTACTACGCCGCCTACACGGGAAATTGGACGGCGTATGAGCGCTTGCTTGCGGCGGGGGCCAAGCCCTTGCGGGCAGGCGCGCGGCCCGAGTCCATCCTGTTCGCATTGGCGGCGGGGGGCAGTACGGAGCGCTTTGAGGCTACGCTCCGGCTGGTTTTGGAGCACAGAGATGGAGATCTGACCGCGCTGCGCTCGCTCGCGGGCAGTCTGGTCGATCCTGAGCCTGTTGGATGGTGTCGGCAGCCAGCGGAGATGCGGCCATCCACGGTGGAGTGCGACGCCGTGCCCGACCAGGCGACGTCTCGTCGGCTTCTCGCATCGATGGGTGTGAGCCCACCGAGTGCATGGTGGCAGACCCGCATGGAGCGAGGTCGCCAAGGCGCCCTGCAGCTGGCAATTGAAAGCGGGTTCATCCCGCCAATGGGCGCACTGAAGACTGCGGTGCGCCGCAAGAACTGGAAGACGACCCGGATGCTGGTACGGGATGCGGTGCTCTCGCCGGCGGAGGCTCGAAGGCTGGCGCGGATGGCGTCGTTGCGCGGGGCTCCCGCTGGCGTGCAGGAGGCCATCGCCAAGGCCCGCGTCCGGGCGGAGAAAGCCCAATGACTGGCAGCGGGCGGCCCGGCGGCCTTGGGGCGACCGGATGGCTACTCGGACGCGGATGATTCATGCGCGGATGGAACCTCGGAGGGCGATCCGTCTGTGGGCTGACTGAACCGCTGCAGCAGTGCTCGCAGATCTTCGAGCATGATGGGTTTGCAGAGGACATCTTCCATGCCGGCCTCGAGGCATGCATCGCGGTCATGTTCCGTGGCGCTGGCAGTGAGGCCGACCACGGGCACGGGCGGCTCTGGGCGTGCGCGAATGGCGCGGGTGGCCTCCAAGCCGTCCATTACGGGCATATGCATGTCCATCAGCACAAGATCCACCGGCTGGGTGCTCAGTACCTCCAGAGCTTCCCGCCCATGTTCAGCGGTAAGAACGAAGCAGTCGAGATTCGAGAGGAGCCGTTCAGCAACCATCTGATTCACGGGGTTGTCTTCGACCACCAGCACGCGCACCACGGCCTCCGGACGGGTGGCGGGAGTCACAGACGAGGTGGGTGACTCGGTGGCCTCGAGGGGAAGGCGGAGTCGGAAGGTGCTGCCCGAGCCCACGCTGGACTCCACCTCCACCTGTCCTCCCATGGCCTCACAGAGCGATGCCACAATGGCCAGACCGAGGCCGGTGCCACCATACTTCCGGGTGATGGTGGAGTCGGCTTGGGTAAACGCTTCAAACAGGTGCTCTTGTGCCTCGGGAGGGATGCCGATGCCCGTGTCTTCCACTTCCAGGAGGATGGTGCCCGGTGCTGGGGAGCGGGCCCGGAGGGACACCGTGCCCGTCTCCGTGAACTTGACCGCGTTCGATACGAGATTGAGCACCATCTGACGCAGCCGCAGCTCGTCCCCCTGCACCCAGTGCGGCAGGTTGTGGTCGAGCGCCACCACGAAGTCGAGTTGTTTGTGCTGTGCGCGGCCCCGCATCAGGTCGCTGGCTGACCGGAGCACGCGAGGGAGCTCGAAGGCTCGATGCTCCAGCTCCACGTGTCCTCCCTCGATCTTTGAAAAGTCGAGGAGGCTGTCGAGCAGGTGCATCAGAAGCTTACCGGAGTCGCGGAGGGCCTCTGTGTGCCGGCGCTGCGACTCGGATTGCGCTTCGAGCAACAGGAGCTGGGTCATTCCGAGCACACCATTCATGGGCGTGCGCAGCTCGTGACTCATCATCGCCAGGAAGGCGCCTTTGGCGAGATTGGCCTTTTGGGCTGCGTCTTCCGCAGATCGACGCTCCGCGACCTCGACTTCAAGCTTGGCGATTGCCGTGATGGTCTGCTGTTCCTCCCAGCGCAGGTTGAGCTGGAAGATGAACATGGTGGCGCTGCACATGAACACCAGCGCCAGCGCCTGACTGAGCACCAGGACGGCGGGAGGGCTCCCCATCTCGATGGCCGGCAGGCGAATTCCGTGCAGATACAGCACGACGTACCCGGTCACGATGGCCCCAATGATGAGCGACCAGATCAGCCCGACTCGCTGGCCGCCGAGCAGTCCCGCGCAGAACGGGACGATAAGAAACCAAAAGAAGAAGGGGTACTCAAACCCGCCTGCGAGCGTGATGTAGGGCACGAGGATGGCACAGCATGCAATCGCAGTGAGGTGGGCGGCGGGAACGGGGCCAGCGACCCGAAGGGCCCACAGAGCGACCAGACCGATTGCGATGGCAGTGGCGAGTCCCGCACTGGTGCCGACGTAGCCGAGCAGCCAGCAAGGCGCGGTAAACAGTGCGGCCACGATGATGAAGGTGACCACCACGGTGGCGACGATTCGGACCTGGCGGGCCTGCGAGGGGGGTGCATCCTCGGGGGTAAACCACGCAAAAAATCGGCTCCGCGGAGTGTCGTACTGCGACATGGTGTGACCGGGTGCGGGGAGCCTGTTCGAGCCGAAGGCTGTCAGGTGGTACACTTAGCATGTTGTGGGTGTTTATGGTGACCTGATTTGGTTGTTTTGGTGGGGCGTCGCGCGAAGGGAATGCGGACGGGGGCGACCTCAGGTTTCAGGGGTGTGGTGGGGAGGGCTTGGCTCGGCCATCAGCGCGATGGTGCCGAGTACGGGCGCGATGGCCCACCACCAGCGACCGCGCCCTGCCTCACGGGCGACCCATGCGCTGGTGGCCCACAACACGGCAAAGTCAGCGGCCATGGTCCAGATGAAGCCATCGGTGCGGGCAGCATGCAGCCACGCTGCGGGACGGCCTGCGAGGAGACCGAACCCCAGCAGTCCGAGGGTGGTGACACCGAGTCCGCCAGCGATCCAGGGCACGAAGCGGTCGAGTCGAGGCGTGGCTCGGGTGCCGGGCGTGGCGCCGCGCAGCACGAACCAGGGCAGCAGTCCGTAGGCACCGACCCCGAACGAGGCGAGGCAGAACGGTGCAGCGGGCATCGGGCGGCCGAGCCAGTAGTGCCGCAGCTGCAGTCCGATCAGCATGGGCCAGACGCCCATCAGCTGGAAGTGCACCACCACCCAGGGCTCGGTCTCGCTCCACTGGCCGGTGAGCAGATCCACCACCCAGGCGCCAGCATCGGGGCGAACGCTGGGTCCGAGCCAGGGAACGGCGAAGAGGATGAGCCATGCGAGGGCGGCGAGCGGTCGAGTCATACAGGGAGCGTAGCGCAGTGGGGCCTTCGGTCGCGTTTCGTGCCTTGGCCGGGGTCATGACTCGACCGCATGCTCCCGTTGCCAGCGCTCGAGGCGCTGCTTGAGCGTGCGCACGAGATTTTCCGACTCGCTGAAGTGCACGAGGATGGAGCGCTTGCCCCTCCACGTCGGAGTCTGGACATCCATCCACAGGTAGGTGGTGATGGAGTGGCCGTCTCCACCGGTGCGAAAGACGCGCACAGCAGACCATGGATGCCGATGGATGCGCACATCACCACCTGCAAATCGCTCCTCTTTGGTACTGCTCTCCCTCGTGGCCTGCACGTCGGCGGCCCCCCAGAAGCGTGCTGCAGGCGCCCCGCCATCGGCATCGGCAGACCCGTCGTCTGGCACCGTGTCCGGTGACTCGGGTGACTCGGGTGACTCGGGTGACTCGGGTGACTCGGGT
>CAJWOS010000066.1 GCA_913044235.1 uncultured Pseudomonadota bacterium | reverse complement strand
TCTACGCACAAGAAACCATCAAGCGCGGGTAGCGGCGGTTCCGCAAGCGCATCCTCACCAAGCACGCCATCACCGTGAGCGACAGCGGGTCACGTGCCGCGTCGGGTGGGCCCTGCACGGTGGACCATGGAGCCACAGCGTGTCGAGATGCCTCAGCGCCCGCCGCGATGCCACCAACCCGGCGGCCCCGGAGTGGCACTTCGATGTTCCCGAAGCCCTGCGGAACCCTAGCTTCGTCCCATGAACGGTCATTTTCGGTGCCCATCGGGCGGAGGCTGCTCCACCCGTCCGGCCCTACGTTCTAAGATCCCATCGGGCCCTGACGACCCATTGATGCGACCAAAGGTCCGGGCACTTCCGCATTGACCCAAGGGCACTTTGGAGTCTACGGTGCTCCATGCCAGCGCCTCGTGGCAACGCCACCGGCCCTGGTCCAAGCGCTGCTGACTGGGCACCATCAAGCCGCGTTGGGCGCCGCCACAACACAGACTGGAGCTGGTCCAATGATGTTCTCAATGCACCATCGTCAACCAATTCTACCCTGCACGCTGCTCATTGCTGGCGTCCTCGCTGCCTGCTCTTCAACCAGCGACAAGGGTGACGACACCACTGGAACCACGGGAACCACCGGAACCACCGGAACCACCGGAACCACCGACTCCGCCGAAGCCGATGACTCCGGAGAGGCTGACGGCGTCTCGATTCCCCTGCGCCTGACCTTCTCCGACGGCGTGACGGGCGTGCCCATCGCCGACGCTGAGTTCTGCGCAGTGCTGCCCGCGATCGAGCCCGCCTGTCAGACTTCCGATGCAGCGGGTATGATCGAGACGACCTGGGAGACCGCCGAGTACACCGACGTGCTGAGCCGACTCACACACCCCGACTACCTCACGATGCTGTACACCGGCCGCTACGAACAAGACGTACACGATGGATGGACGACTGCACTGGAGTCCAACGATGCGGTCTCCATTGGCTACATCGCGTTCACACCGGCCATGGCCGCCGGCTACATCAGCACGGGCGACGTGACCATCGAAGCCGGCACGGGAATGGCCTTGTACTGGATGGTCAGTGCCGATGAGAGCTCGCTCGAGGGGGCCGTCATCACGCTGGAAGACGCTTCCGGCGCTGCGGTCGGCGATGTGCGGTACCAAAGTGGGGCAGGCGTCACCCTCGACCCCACCCTCACCGCAACGTCGACGGCTGGCGTGACGGCCATCGCCAACATTCCTCCTGGTGAGTACACCCTGCGCGTGACCCACGACTCGCTCACCTGCCTTCCGGGCTTCGCGTTTTCCTCGGAAATCCCGAACGTCACCACCGTGCCGGTGGAAGCCGACAGCCAGACCATCGGCAACCTCTTCTGCGGGACTGCGGCCGAGTGAGTCGCCGGTCGGCTGCCGCGCGAGCCAAGTGCGCGGCAGCCGACGAGGTCCCACCGAGGGCGGTCAGAGCGCAAAGGTGTGCGGCCTGGCCATCCCAGTCAGCGTGTCCCGACGCGCACCTCATCGAGGCGGGGTCCTCTTCGCTCGACGCGGTGCTGCAGCCGTGGTTGCATCCGGGCAGCGTCGGCGGTGTCTGGTGCCCCACAGGTGTACTCGGTGCGGTAGTCGGTCGGTGGGTTGTCGTCGAGCGCGTAGCGCTGCTCGATGTTGAGGGACCAAGGCCAGCCACCGTCGTAGGCGTATGCGGCGTCCCAGGTGAGAGACGGCTTCGTGTTGTGTGTCCAAGTTGCGAAGTCGATCCGATAGATTCCCGGATCCCAGTCTGTCGTCTCCACGACATCGTCGTTGGCATCCGAGTCGTACAAGGTGTACACCGTGTCCCGAGCGTAGGCATCGTACTCCCAGGTCTCCTCCACCACATCGCCGCTCTCGCTGTAGTCGGTGCGCTGGCTGAGCGTGTTTCCGTCGGTGTCGTAGGACCACTCCGTCGTCCGATACAAGTCTCCGACGCTGCCCTCGAAGTACTCGCCCAGCACAAGCACCTCTGAGATTATCCGGTCTCCTTCATAGGTGTAGGTCGAGGTGTAGTAGGGGGTCAACCCTTCGCCGGTATACGCGTCGTACTGCACGAAGTTACCGCCCTCCCAGACCCACTCACCCAGAAACCATTCCTCACCGGGGTCGTCGACGAGTCGCTCCAAGTAGTTCAATTCTCGGATGCGATTTCCTTCGGCATCGTACTGACGGTCCCAGGACTCCCGCTCCAGCAGCACCCACTCCCCGTCTCGCAGCGCCTCGTAGGTTCGCGACGTGCGCCAGTTCTGTGCATCGCACTCGTAGCGATACCGCCGCTGGGACTCGACGCCCTCGACGACCTCGACGATGTCCAACGCAACCAGGCAGCCGAGGTCCGTGTCCCACTCTTTCGTGCTGTCGTAGACGTATCCTTCGCTCTCCTCGTGGTAGGAAATCTCCATCAGGCTGTCGTCGGGCGCGAGCTGCTCATGCCAGGTCTGCACCCGCAATCGGTCCACGCTTCCATCCGCGTCGACGTCGGTCTCCGCAGACACGGTGCATCCTGCGCGAGAGTCCGCCGTTCCCGGATCTAGAGCCTCCTCCAACACCGCACCGGTGTCGGCGCCGTCATCGTCGTCTTTAGAGCCATCATCCGAGATACAGGCTGTGGTGAGGCTGGCCGCGACAAGCCATCGTACCTGCTGGTTTATCATCTCATCCCTCGTGCAAGGTGATCAAAGCGTTCGTCTTCCGCCCCATAATACACTGAGCACATGGCCATCCCCCAGGTGCACTGCGCGCATCCAGACCGGTCCTGTCCGCGCTTCGACGTGCGACGCTCAGGGACAGCTATCGGTATCGGTCTTGCTGCCTGGGCAAGGGCATTGGCGTGAGGTTCCACCACAACGTGCTCGTCCCGGTACAGGGTCATCCATGTGCTCGAGGTGAACACTCTGGTGCGCGCGGCACTCGATTGCCCACAGGCGCCCGCTGAAATCGCACCGCGCACCATGAGCCGAGATGGTACGGTCCCGGCATGCGCTTCCCGCCCGACTTTAGACTGGTATCGCTGCTGCTTTGCAGCGCGATGGGCTGCACCGCCGACAGCGGAAAGCAGAACCAGCGCCGGCCCGTAGAGACACCGCCGCTCGGGCCCTATGTGGGACCGCTCTACGAGACCCATCTGCACATCGCCACGTTCGGGTCGCTCGAAGACTCCAAGCCTCGCTACCGCGTCGACCTCCGAGACGAGGGCGAGCGAGACCCGGAGCTCTCGGTCGATGCCTACATCGCGTCGATGGACCGCACGGGCATCGCCTGCACGCTCGCCTTTCACTCCGTGGCCGTGGAAGAGGTCGCCGAGGGTGGGGAGGTCGACCGCAACAGCGGGGAGCTCTTTGGGAACGCCGAGCGCATCCACGCAGCACATTCCGACCGAATCAAGCTGTTTGCCGAGATCTTCCGCCACAACCCCGCCGAGTGGTTCGACGCCGACCGGCTGCGCCCGGTGCTGGAGCAGGGCACGTTCGCCGGGCTGGGCGAGTTTCAGCTGGCCAATCCGCCGTTCAGCGACTCTGACTTTGGGGAGCGCAACTACCTGATCTATCCCAACGACCCGCAGCTGATGGAGATCTACGCGATGCTCAGCGAGCTCGGGCTGCCGCTGATGCTGCATCCCGGGGCCACCGAGGGACTCGACGAGGCCATCTCCGCATACCCCGACGTGCCCTGGATCATCCACGGCTGGCAGGTCCACGACGAGTGGCAGGACCTCGAGATCA
This sequence comes from uncultured Pseudomonadota bacterium, assembly GCA_913044235.1. Taxonomy (GTDB): domain Bacteria; phylum Myxococcota_A; class UBA796; order UBA796; family UBA2385; genus CAJWOS01. The sequence goes on along the minus strand of CAJWOS010000066.1, from coordinate 14,669 downwards.
TCGACGCCCTGTTCGCGGCGCATCCCAACCTGTACTACACCATCGACTTCGCCGAGACCCTCCCCGAGCACCTCGAGATCATGAAGAACCGTCGCGGCGCGGACTTGGAGATCTTCCAGGACTTCATGGAGGAACACGCCGACACGGTGGCCCAGGAAATGGCCGCGACCTGGACTCCGCTGATCGAGCGCTGGCCCGACCGCTTCACCTGGGGCACCGACATCGCCCGGCCGAAGTGGCAATGGACCGAGCCCGAGGTGCTCGACGCCATCACCGAGGTGTCCCGTGCCTACCTGGGCACGCTGCCGCCAGAGGTGGCCGAGCAGGTGGCCTGGAAGAATGCCGTGGAGCTGCTGGGGCCTTGCGACGAGCTCTCGCTGGAGCCCTAGCCAACCCGGGCCCGGCGGACCGTCAGCGCTCGATCCGGAGTCGCCCATCGGTGTCGGCCGGCAGCGACAGGGCTGTCTCCACACCGTCGGGCCAAGCGACTCGGATGGCGCGCGGCTCCCGGTCTCCCAGGCCGAACCAAGCCCGCGGCTCCATCGCACCGCCCCAGCCAGGCTTGGATGAGACCTCCTGGCGCTGGATGGTGCCATCCGCAAACGAGACCGTGACCCGCGCCCCGATGCCCCGGGTGTTTCCACTCGACTGGCGCAGCTCCACTACCAGCGCACGGTGCGCGAGGCACGGGGTGTGCCAGATGTGCGATGGGCCGTCGAGGTTCACCACCACCAGCTCGGGGTAGCCATCGTCGTCGAGCAGCGCACGGGTCACGCCCCGGCCGATTCCACGGCTGTCGACCCCGAGGCGGTCCGCGTGGTCTTCGAGCGCGGCTCCCGCCTGGTTCAACAGCAGGCGGTCTCGCTGGCGGTCCAGCTCGGTGTTGGGACGCTGGGACAGCGGACCGGCAGAGAGGAAGAGGTCCTGCCAGCCATCGTTGTCCACATCGGTCCAGACCGCGCCGAAGGTCATGTGCCGGTCCGACGGCAGTGCGAGATTGCCGATGGCACGGCTCACGTCCACGAAGCTGAGCGCGCCCTCGTTGCGCAGCAGCTGGTCCGAATTGGTGTTGGTCAGGAAGAGATCGAAGTCCCCATCGTTGTCGAAGTCCCCAGCCGACACGCCCATTGGATTGTAGTTGCTCGTGCAGGCGCAGTGGTCACCGCGGTCGGTCAAGCGCCACGCGTCGCCATTCGCGCCGTCGTTGCGCACCATCAGAGACGGGCCGTCTGTGCTCTGATCGGCGTTGGCCACGAACAGGTCGGGATCGAGATCCAGATCCAGATCGCTCCAGAGCGCGGCCCAGCCCTTCCCCTGCCGCTGCTCCACCGAGAGCCAGTCCGACACCACCTCGAAGGTGCCATCACCGGCGCTGCGGAGCAGCTGGTCGAGGGCCGGCTCCTCCGCGGTACCCGCCGGGCCGTCGCGCGTGAGGTACACGTCCAGGTCGCCGTCGGCGTCGAAGTCTCCAAATGAAGCATCCACCCGCTGGGGCACCACCTCAAGGGCCGCGAGCCCGCTCTGCTCGGTGATGTCGGTGAAGATCCAGCCGTCACTGCCCGCTCCATCGTTGCGCAGCAGCCACATCCGGTCCACATACCCGCCCGTCCAGAGGTCGAGATCGCCATCCCCATCCACATCGCCAAGCGCGATGCCGGTGAGATCCTCGGCATCGATCAGCACCTGCTGCTCGAAAGACCCGCCCCGGTTCCGGTGGAGCACGAGCCCCTGCGTGCGATGGCCCACGATCAGCTCATCGAGGCCGTCGCCGTCGAGGTCCACGCTGGCCACCGGACCCGCCTCCTTGCGCGACTCCACCCCGTCCGTGGTGTCGATGAGACCCCACGCGGCCGCGACGTCGGTGTAGGTGAGCGCTTCGATGGGAGTGGCACACCAAGAGCCTGCCGGCTCGACCGTAGCCGGATCCAGGGGGTCGCCGGAGTCTGTCCCGCGGTCCTCGCTGTCGCCCGGAGCCGAGTCGGTCGCCTCCGGTCGCGCAGAGTCTGCACCATCCCGACCCGTTGCCGGCTTGTCCTGGGCCGAATCGCACCCAGCCCAGGCGCCCAGGCCAAAGCAGAAAACCAACCATCGGGCGAGTGCACGCATGGTGAGAGCCTATCGTGCCGCCACCGCCACACCATCCGTCTCGGGTGTTCTGGCGACGCCACGCGCGGGTCCGTCCGAGGCGCAGGCAGGCACCAGGGCCGACCCGCTGGCTCCTCGGGGCGAGGTTGCTACTCCGCGACGATGTCGACGACCACTTCTGCACTGCAGGGGAAGTCATAGATGCCGCCGCAGTCCGACCCCTCGCAGGTGAGCACAAAGTCGAAGCGCACCACCGCGGCGGTCTCAGACGAAAAAGTACCGCTCGCCGTGTTGGAAGATTCCAAGACCGCGTCGAAGCCATCCCCGGAGAGGTCATCGACGTCGACCACGCTATCGCAGGCGAAGTCCTTGCCCGACAAGGTACAGGCGATCGGCTCGCCACCGGCCTCGACCTCGAAGGTCGAGTCGTCGATCACGGTGACCACGAAAGCGTTCGTCTCGAAGCCCTGTTGGTCGAACACACCACAGGAGTCCGACGCGATGACTGCCTCCGAAGCATCCCAGACCCCCTCTTGCGGTGTGAGGTTCTCGGAGTCATCGGATTTGTCGGCACAACCAAAGGTGAAAACGACGAGGCTACCGGTCCACAACAGCTGTCTCATGGGAGCTCCAAAGTAACGCTTGCCGAGCTCGACTAACGCCAAACCCGCTGTTTTGGTGTGGCAGCACCGTTGCCCGCCCCTGCCGACGTGCATGGAACGTTGTCTTTTCCCGCCTGATGGGCCGCTCAGGCGACCGAGCATACACCACACGACGCACCCGGAACCACGCTACTCGGGGCTGTCTGGCAGCGTGCAGGTGTTCACCCCAAAGGCCTTGTAGGTCATGCAGGTGCCCGACAGCGCGTTGAATGCAAGGATCCCACCCACCACCGCCGCACCAATGGTGTAGGCGCTCACCCCCGCCAACACAGGCGCGGGGAGAAGCACCAGCGCTACCAGAAAGCGAAGAACACGCTCAGGCTTGTTTTGGTTGGTTTCAAACATGGTTCACCCCGGTCGATTGGCGTCCAGATGGTAGCACACCCACACACTCGACCGAGCCCATTCCATCGCCCCACACGCCGTCCAATGCAACCCGAGTGAAGCGAGTTTGCAGTGGCCGGCTCGAGCGCCCGATCCCCCGGCCTGGGTCCGGCCATGCCATGGGCCTCGCCACTTCCATTGGAGACACCCACCCTACGGCCTCGGAAGACGCCCAGAGATGCCGGTCGAGCGACCCAGATTTCATCCACTGCGCTCGGCTTCCGCACATCGTCGCGCAGCGTGGAGACCCCGATGAAGTCCGGGTTTAGAGAATCCACATCCGCTTTGATGCGGCTCCCGAGTCTTGGACGCACTATGCAGCCCGGCCACCCATCCCGATGGAGGTGCACGATCTCTGGTTCCAAGCTGTTGCCTGCTGGCTGGGCTGTGCCACCGATCTTTCGCAACCGACTCGGAGACGAAGTCGGACGACAGCGCCTGATGGCGTCCGACGGCCACCTGCTGCTGGTGTTGCACGCCCCACCGAGTGCCGATGACGATGAGCGCACGGGGCGGTTCTTCTGGCGAGACCCGGAGGGTACGTGGCGCGCCAGCATCCAGGGGAGCGGCATCGCAGCACTCACCGGACACCTGCAGGAATTCGAGGCGCAGCTCGAAGCGCTCGAGCTCCGCGAGCAAAATGCTACCGGTGCACGGCACTACTTCGACATTCTCCGCGCGCTCACCCCGCTGCACCGAGCCTCCCGCAACCTCCACAGCGTGCTCCAGAAGGCTCGAGAGGCAAACAGTGACGACAGCCGAATCATCCGCTGGCGCGACGAAGCGTATGGCATCGAGCGAACCGCTGAGCTGTTGCTGGGAGAGACCCGACACGGTCTCGACTTCGTGACCGCCATGCGGGCCGAGGAACAAGCGGTCGAGGCACAGAACATGACTGTCGCCAGCCATCGGCTCAACGTGCTCGCTGCATTGTTCTTTCCGCTCGCGACCATCGCTTCATTGTTGGGGATGAATGTGCCGAGTGGACTCGAAGACAGCCCCGCGCCTTGGACCTTTCTCGGGATTCTCGCCATTGGGGCGATCATCGGTGTGGGCGTAAAGACGTCCCTCGACGCCGGAGCGAAGTCCTGACCGTGGGTCGCCGCGCCACCACCCCCATACCGTCACGCCGAGCCACCGCGAGCGCCACCGCCCTCGAAACCAGCACCGCATCCACAAATTGACGGAACTGGAGTGGGACCGATAGTGTCCGGAGTCGCGGCGTTCCCCGGAATCGGATGAGCCTACGCCTCGATCGTGCACCTCGGGAGTGAGCAATGCGTTGGACGGCCCTCGGCTTGGTTCTTGCCGCCTGTAGCGGATCCCCCACCCCCACCGATGGACCGGATCCATCGGAAGCTGCCGCGTCGCAAGTCGACGTCGAGGTTGTGGCCGGGCACTCTCCCGAGATCATCTCCCGTGCCGCCTCGGTGCAGGTGCGCTTCGCCGCCCCCATGGTCGACAACACAGCGGTGGGAGCGGTGCTCGAGTCCTCCCCGATCACGCTGTCTCCGGCGGTGGCCGGGTCGGCCCGCTACACGTCGCCCCAGGTGCTGTCGTTCACGCCCGACGAATCCCTCAAGCCCGGTCAGACCTACGCAGTCGAGGTCGACATGTCGGCCGTGGGCGCGGGCACGGTCACCGAAGGCGTCCGCTTCCAGGTCACCGTGATGCCCCAGTCCTACCGCCTCGAGTCGGGCGGCCTGTCGGCGGATGGCCCCAAGAAGCAGCGCTATGAAGGCCTGCTGAAGACCGCGGATGTGGCAGACTCCGCCAAGGTGGAGAAGGTCCTCACCGCACCACTGCCCGTCGAGTGGGCCCACAGCGAAGACGGCCTTGAGCACCGCTTCACCATCGCCGGGATCCCGCGCGAGCAGAGCGACTCCAAGCTGGAGCTGGTCTTCGACGGGTCTCCCATTGGCGTCTCCGAGACCGGCACCACCACAGTCGACATCCCTGGGCTGTCGGACTTCAAGCTGCTCAGCACCCGCGCAGTGCTCGAGGGAGAGCGCCACCTCGAGCTTCGGTTTTCCGATCCGCTGAAGGAAGATCAAGACCTCAACGGACGGATTCGTGTGGACGGTGTGCGCGACCAGGACCTCCGCCAGGAGGTCGACGGCAGTGTGGTGCGCTTGTACCGCTCGCAAGGCTGGACTGGCGGCGGCGTTTTGCGAATCGCCAAGAGCATCCAGAACAGCCTTGGGGTCTCGCTGCGCGCGGATTTCACGGAGCAGATCAGCTTTGCGCACCAAAAGCCTGCGGTCCGATTCGCTTCCAGCGGTGTGATCCTGCCCACCTCGGGCGAGCCCATCGTGCCCATCGAGGTGGTGAACCTCAACTCCGTCATCGTGGAGGCTCTGCGGGTCCACGAGTCGAACGTGCCGCAGTTCCTCCAAGCCAACCGCGACCTCGCCGGCACCGAAGAGCTCGAGCGCGTGGGGAAGGTGGTCTGGCGGGCGCGGGTGCCCGTTGAGCAGGGAGACGACAGCACCAACCGGTGGGTCCGGCTCGGGCTCGACCTGGCTCCGCTCCTCAAAGACGACCCACGCGGCCTGTACCGCCTGCGGATGGGCTTCACCCGGGCCGACATCGACTATCCCTGCGACAGCCCGTCTCCCGAGCCCGCCCCGGTGTCGCCGATCGACAACGACTGGGAGCGCACCGACGGCTTGGAGTCCACCAGCTGGGACTCTTCCTGGGGCGTGGCCATTTCGGGCGGCTACCACGAGGCCTACCAGAGCCGCGAGAACCCCTGCCACCCTGGATTCTACCGGAAGTACCACGACCACGACATCACCACCGACAAGAACGTGCTGGTGTCGAACCTCGGGATGATCGCCAAGCTCGGAAACGACAACACCATCCAGGTGGTCGCCACCGACCTGAAGACCGCCCGACCCCGGGCCGGCAGCACGGTCGAGGTGGTGGACTACCAGCTCCAGACCATCGCGTCGGGCACCACCGATGCGGAAGGGCGGGCCACGCTCTCGGTGCCCGATGCCCAGCCATTTGCCATCGCAGCCCGCTCCGATGGAGATGCCGCCTGGGTGCGGATGGACCGCGGCTCCAGCCTGGCGCTCGGCCACTTCGATGTGAGCGGTGCCACCATCCAAGATGGCCTCAAGGGCTTCCTGTATGGCGAGCGGGGCGTCTGGCGACCTGGCGACGACATCCACCTCACGTTCGTGCTCGACGATGAGCTCGGTCGCCTCCCCGACGACCACCCGGTCCAGTTCGAGCTGCTGAGCCCGATGGGCAACCGCCTCGACGCGAAGACCTTCACCAGCAGTGTGGGTGGCTTCTACGCCATGTCCACCGGCACTGCGCATGATGCGCCCACCGGCAACTACACGGCCAAGGTGCGAGTGGGGGGCTCGCTGTTTGAGAAGACCCTCTCCGTGGAGTCGATCAAGCCCAACCGCCTCAAGATCGACTTCGACTTTGGCACCGAGCTCCTCAAGGCCGACAAACTCGCGATTGATGCGACTCTGTCGTCGCGCTGGCTGCACGGCGCCATCGCGGGCAACCTCAAGACCCAGGTCGAGGTGCAGCTCAGTCCGCGGTCCACCCGCTTCGAGCGGTTCTCGGACTACAGCTTCAACGACCGGACCGCCCGCTTCGAGTCCCGCTCCAGCGACTTCTTCGCCGGAACCCTCGATGAAAACGGCAGCGTGGCCGTGAAGAAGGCGCTCAAGGTGGCCGATGGTGCCGGAGGCATGCTCACCGCACGCTTCGAGACCCGCGTGTTCGAGCCCGGTGGCAGCTTCTCGGTCGACCGCCACAGCATCGCGGTCTCTCCGCACGAGCGCTACATCGGCCTGAAGCTGCCCAAGGGCGACAAAGCGCGGGGCATGCTGCTCACCGACGTGGACCATCCGGTCGAGATCGTGGCGGTGGATGCCGACGGCGATCCCGTGGGCGACGGCGAAGTGGAGCTGTCTATCTTCGAGATCCACTGGCGTTGGTGGTGGGACAAGGGCGAGGACAACCTGGGCCAGTATGCGGGCAAGCATTCCCGCAAGATCGTGGACTCAGGCACCGTGAAGCTGAAAGACGGTCGCGGAACCTGGAACTTCCGGGTCAACTATCCCGAGTGGGGGCGGTATCTCATCGTCGCTCGCGACAAGAACGGCACCCACACCTCCTCGGTCATCAAGTACATCGACTGGCCCGGCTGGGCCGGTCGCGCCCAGAAAGACAACCCTGGCGGCGCGTCTGTGCTCTCCCTCGTGGCCGACGAGCAGTCGGTGGCCGTGGGAGACGCGATCGAGCTCAGCTGGAGTGCTGCACCCACCGCAAGAGCGCTCGTGAGCCTCGAGAATGGCTCGGGCGTGCTCGAGTCGCACTGGGTGGAGCCCGACCCGAGCGGCACCACCACGTTCAGCACCAAGGCCACGGCCGCGATGGCGCCCACGGTCTACGCCCACGTGACCATGCTGCAGCCACACGATGCCTCCAACGACTTGCCCATTCGGGTGTACGGCATCACCCCCTTCGAGGTCTTCGACCCGAAGACGAAGCTCGAGCCCACCATCCAGACCGCCGATGTCTTCGAGCCCTCGGCGCCGGCCACCATCCAGGTCACCGAGGCGTCCGGCCGAGCGATGACCTACACCCTTGCCGTGGTGGATGAAGGACTCCTGGGCCTGACCCGCTTCCAGACCCCCGACCCCTGGAACCACTTCTACCAGCGCGAGGCCCTCGGGGTGCGCACCTGGGACCTCTACAGCAGCGTGGCCGGTGCCTATGGCGGCGTGCTCGAAGGCCTACTGGCGATCGGCGGAGACGGCTCGGGCGACAGTGCGCCGCCCTCCAAGGCCAACCGCTTCGACCCGGTGGTGACCTACCTCGGCCCCTTCACCCTCGAAGCCGGCAAGACCGCCAAACACACGGTCGACATCCCGCAGTACATCGGTGAAGTGCGCGTGATGCTCGTGGCGGGTGAAGACGGCGCCTACGGTCAGGCCGAAAAGGCGGTGAAGGTCAAGAAGCCGCTCATGGCCATGTCCACTGTGCCGCGCGTGGTGGGGCCATCCGAAGACGTCACCATTCCGGTCTCCATCTTCGCTCTCGAAGACGACATCCGCGACGTGACCGTAAAGCTCGACGTGGATGGGCCGCTCACCCTCGACGGCAAGGCCTCCCGGTCGCTCACCTTCAGCGCGCCCGGCGACCAGATGACCGAGTTCCAGCTCAAGGTTCAGCCGGAGCTGGGCGTGGGCACGATCACGGTCACCGCGAAAGCAGGCAAGCACCAGACCACCCAGACCACCGAGGTACAGGTGCGGCACCCCACGCTTCGCCAGACCGAGGTGGTCTCGAAGCGCGTGAAGGCCGGTGAGTCCTTGGAGCTGCCCGTGTCGTTCGTGGGGATGGTGGGCACCCGCGAGGCCGCACTCGAGCTGTCCACCCTGCCGCCGCTGAACCTCGACCAGCGCCTCGGATCGCTGATCCGGTATCCACACGGCTGCGCCGAGCAGACCACCTCCGGCGCCTTCCCCCAGCTGTACCTGAGCGACCTCACCACGCTCGACAAGGTCCAGCAGCAGGAGGTCACCACGCACGTGTCGGCCGCGATCGAGCGGCTGCGGCGCTACCAGACCGGCGCAGGAACGTTTGGCTATGCCGCCGGCGGCTTCTCCACCTGGCCCGACGGCTACCGACCCCACGACTGGACCAGCAGCTACGTGGGCCACTTCCTGCTCGAAGCCGAGCGCGCTGGCTACGTGCTTCCCGCACAGCATCGGTCTGCCTGGCTCAGCTTCCAGCAACAGCAGGCCCGTCGGTGGTCGATGGACCGTCGAGAGGCCGATCTGATGCAGGCCTACAGGCTCTACACCCTCGCGCTCGCGGGCAGCCCCGAGCTCGGCGCCATGAACCGGCTCAAGGAAGTGGGCACCCTCTCGGATGCCGCAGCCTGGCGCCTGGCCGCCGCCTACTTCCTGGCCGGGCAGCAGGGTACGGCCAAGGCCCTGGTCGACGGGCGCTCCGTCGGGCCCGCGACTCGAAGCCAGCCCGGCGAGACCTACGGCTCGTCGGTTCGGGATCAGGCCCTCGTGCTCGAGACCTTGGTGCTGTTGGACGACCCCCGCGCAGTGGCTCTGGCGGAGCGTGTGGCAGCCCACTTGAGCTCCGACAAGCCCTTGAGCACCCAGAGCACAGCCTTTGCCCTGGTGGCCTTGTCGCGGTTTGGCATCGCCCAGCCCAATGCGCCGGTCAAGGCCGGCTGGTCGTGGCTGGGAGCCGACGTAGCGACCCGCACCCTCAGCGATGTGGTGAACCGCGTAGCGCTCGACGTGAGCGATTCAGACAGCGAGCCTCTGGTGGTGCGAAATGCCTCGGAGGGCGACCTGTTCCTGCAGGTTGTGCGCTCGGGCATCCCCGCGTTGGGTGCCGACCAGCCCTCTGCCCGAAACCTCGAGCTCGATGTGCTGTACCTGACCGACACCGACGAAGCCATCGACCCCGGCATCACTCCCCACGGTGCCGATCTCACCGCGCGCATCACCGTGAAGAACACCGGCCCCGACGCCACCGATCTGGCCCTCAGCTTCGTGGTGCCCTCGGGCTGGGAGCTGTTCGGCCTGCCCCCCGGCCCTGGTGCCGACTTCACCTACCGCGACGTGCGCGACGACCGGGTGCTCACCTACTTCGACCTGAAGTCGGGAGCGTCGAAGACCTTCTCCATTCCCGTCAACGCGGCCTATCTCGGCCGCTTCTATCGCCCGCCTGTGGTGGTGGAGCACATGTACGACCCCGGCACCTACGCCCGGTCGGCCGGTGACTGGACCCGCGTCATCCTCGCAGGTGGTCCCAGCTGATGGGCTCCGGGCGGTGGCGGTGGGGCGCTCTCGCCGCGGCCTTGATCCTCGTCGCGGGCTTCTTCGCACTCCCGGTGGTGACCATCGAGGCCCCCCGGAGCACGGTGCTCACCGACCGGCACGGCACGCTGCTCGGCGCCACCACCGCCCGTGACCAGCAGTGGCGCTTTCCCCCATCGAAGACCGTGCCCGAGCGCTTCGCCGCGGCGCTGATCACCTTTGAAGACCGCCGCTTCCACCAGCACCCCGGCGTGGATCCCTTCGCCGTGCTCCGCGCGCTTTATCTCAACGTCAAGGCTGGTGCGGTGCGCAGTGGTGCCAGCACCCTCACCATGCAGACCGTGCGCGTGGCGCGCGGAAACCCTGCGCGCACCCTCCCCGAAAAGCTCATCGAGATGGTTCTCGCCCTGCGACTCGAGGCCGCACGGAGCAAGGATGAAATCCTCGCCATGTACGCTGCAAACGCCCCCATGGGCGGCAACGTGGTGGGGCTCCAAGCCGCGGCGTGGCGCTACTATGGTCGCCCTGCAGACACCCTCACGTGGGGTGAAGCCGCCACGCTTGCGGTGCTGCCCAACCAGCCGGGCCTGATTCACCCCGGCCGCAATCGGGCCGCCCTCCGTGCCAAGACCAATCGCCTCCTCGACGCCATGGTGGAGCGTGGCCTGCTCTCGGCCAGCGACGCCTCACTGGCCAAGGCCGAGTCGCTCCCACAGGCACCGCTGCCCATCCCCCAGGCGGCCCCCCACCTGCTCATGAAGGCCCCCGGCCAGCACACCCAGACCACCCTGGAGCGGGCCACCCAGCTGCAGGCCACCCAGATCGTGGAGCGGCATGCGATGCGACTCGCGGGCAACGGCATCCACAACGCCGCCGCGCTCGTGGTCGAGGTGCAGACGGGCGCCGTGCGGGCATGGGTGGGCAACACCGGCGGTCTGGTCGACGGCGGTCACCACAACCATGTGGATGTGGTGACTGCCCACCGAAGCACCGGCAGCACGCTCAAGCCCTTTCTGTACGGGGCCATGGTGCAGCGAGGGGAGCTCGCGCCCACGCAGCTGCTCCCCGACACCCCCACCCACATCGCCGGCTTCTCCCCCGAGAACTTCGACCGCTCCTACGACGGCGCTGTGCGGGCTGACACCGCCCTCGCCCGCTCCCGCAACGTGCCCGCCGTGTGGATGCTGCGGCGCTTCGGCGTGGACCGCTTCCACGGTCTGCTCACGCGCCTGGGGATGACCACGCTGCATCGCTCGCCCGCCGACTACGGCCTGTCTCTCATCCTCGGCGGCTCCGAAGGCACCCTGTGGGAGCTCACGGGCCTGTACCGAAACCTGGGCTGGTCGGCACTCCATCCCGATGGAGGCACGCGCAATGCACTGGCCTGGCGCGCCGGTTCCGCATTGGTCGACGAGAGCGAAGTGCTCGATCCTGCTGCAGCGTGGCTCACGCTCGAAGCCCTCCTCGAGGTGAATCGCCCCGGCGTGCAGAGTGCCTGGCGCAGCTTCGACAGCGGCCGGCCGGTGGCTTGGAAGACCGGGACCAGCTTCGGCTTTCGCGACGGCTGGGCCATCGGCGTCACGCCCGAGCTGGTCATCGGCGTCTGGGTGGGCAACGCCAGCGGGGAGGGGCGTCCTGGCCTCACGGGCTACCAAGCGGCCGCACCCATCCTCTTCGACCTCTTCGCGGCCACCGCCCGCGGCAGCACCTGGTTCGAGGCCCCGAGTGCCCTGCTCGACACGGTCAATGTATGCGCCCACTCCGGCCTCCCGGCAGGCCCACATTGCAGCCACACCACCGCTGCAGCCATTCCCCGCAGCGCATCCCCCACCGAGCCCTGTCCCTACTGTCGCACCCTGCACCTCTCGGCCGACCGTCAACACCAGGTCCATGCAGCCTGTGCCGAGCCGGCCACCATGCACCACGAGTCCTGGTTCGTGCTCCCGCCGGCCATGGCCTGGTTCCGAACGCGGAGCGACCCCAGCTACCAGACCCCGCCCCCCTTGCGCTCCGACTGTCGGCAGGACGGCACGCCCAGCTTCTCGGTGCTCTACCCGGGGCACGGTGCCGAGGTCTACATTCCCATCGAAGCCACCGGCACACGCGGCCGGGTCGTGTTCGAGGCCACCCACCCCGAGCGCGACGGCCGCCTCTACTGGCACATCGACGACCGCTATATGGGCAGCACCGAGGTGGTGCATGAGCTGCCCGTGGCCCCCACACCCGGCACCCACGTGCTCACGGTGGTCGACGAGCAGGGCGCTCGGATTGCACGGTCGTTTTCGGTCCTTGACGCCGGGCGATGAGAATATGCAGCGGGACATCGGTCGCTGCCATCGTGTCTGCACACACACACCGTGCTGTAGTCTCGGCCGATCCCAACCCGCTCCATCCCATGGGAGAACCGGACCTTGCATGCGCAACGCAAACGACTGAAGCCCACCGGACCCCTGGTCGGCGCCCTACTGGCATTCGCACTGCCGCCTTCCGCCTACGCGGCAGACGATGATCAGAACGCCGCGGAAACCGCAGCGCCAGATGTCTCGTCATCAGGCGACGCTGCGCCTGAATCCCCACCCGACGAGCTTCGCCTCGGCGGCGCACTGCGCTTCAACTACCTGTACAAGACCTGGGATCCAGTGAACCAGAGCCGCGGCGGTGATCTGTGGTTCGAGATGATTCGACTGAACACCGGCCTGCAGCACGGGCGGTTCATCGCCGCATCGGACTACCGCTTCTACGGCACCTATGGAAACTTCCTGAAGTCTGGCTGGATGGGCGTTCAGCTCGACGAGCACAGCACACTCAAGGTGGGCGCTGTGCGGGTTCCCATCGGTGTGCTCCCGTATGCATCACACTGCTGGTTTCTCAACCTGGGCTTCTACGCGGGGCTCGAAGACGACCACGACCTGGGCCTGCTGTACGAGCACAACCAGCGCGGCTGGGACCTCGACCTCGCCTACTTCCACTCCGATGAGGGGCACTACTCTGGTCGAAGTCGCGATTCCGCCCGCTATGCCTACGATCTCGTCCGCGTCGATGCGGTCGTAGACGAGAACGGAGCAGTAGTGCAGGAGGCGTCCCAGCACAAAGAGCAACACACCGGCGCAGTGCGACTGCAGAAGACGTTCGATGCGAGCGTGGGGGACACCGTCGTGGGTGCCAGCGGTCAGGCCGGCGGAATCTACGATGAGTTGAGCCAACAGTACGGCCTGAGCTGGGCCTCGAGCGCCTTCATGCAGCAACATCTCGGCGCTCTCGAGCTCACAGGTCAGGCGATTCGAGCGGAGCGCCAGCCGGCGGGCCCGTCATCGGAGTCCATGGGGCTCTGGATGGGCGCCTTCGACTCCCCCTACCGGGTCGCCAGAGCCTTCTGGCTCCTCGAAGGAAACGTTGCATACAGCATTCCGGTCGATCGCGAGCTGTTGTCGAGCGTGCAGGTGTACAACGACTTTGGGGTGATGCTGAAAGACGTGGGCGCCACCACCCTGCAGAATGTCACGGGGGCGGTGCTCGGCTCTGAGTTCGTCTACACCACCATCGACTTTGCCGCCGGGCAGAACCAGCCCTGGCTTGGGGGCGACTGGGAGTCCGGTCTTGCCGAGGGGAATCCAGATGCCCCGTGGGAAATGCGGATCAACGTCAACCTGGGGCTGTACTTTGGAGGCCGCATCGCACTGCCGTAGCGAAGCGTCCAGCGCCCAGCGCTCCACGACGGGTACCCGTCCGGGGGCCCCGGCTTCCGCAACACCATTCTTCCAACCAGGTGAACCATGGACTTTCTGACCATCATGCAGACGTACTTTCGCGGCGAGCGGCTGGAGGCCGCGTTGTTCATTGCGCCGGTAGGGCTGTTGCTCGTGGCCGTTGCCATCGGCGCCTGGCGCAGCGAGAGCGGGTCGTTCATGTGGGGGGCCATCCTCACCGCTGTGCTCTTTGGACTGCTGCTCGCGGGTACGGGCATCGGCATCACCGCTCGGACCGCAGGCCAGCTCGCAGGCCTGGAGGCGGGCTTTTCAACCGACGTCGTGGCCATGCTGCACGCTGAGCTTCCCAGGATGCACACGGTCATGCTCAACTTTTCGCGCACGCAGCCTGCCTTCGGCGTAATTGCACTGGTGGGACTGGGACTGCGCTTTGGGCTGCGGTCCGAGTGGGCAATGTCGGCCGGCTCAGTCCTGGTGACCGTGGGCGGTATCGTCTTGATGATCGACGGCTTCGCGGAGCGACGCGCGCACCCCTATGTGGCCGCGCTGGAGGCCCTCGCGGTCGAGCACGGCGTAGCGGTGGGCGAGAACGAATGAAGCGACATGCGGGCGGCTTCCCCGAGTCCATGCGTCCGGCGCTGAGGAGGAGCACCAGCCACCGCCGCGCCCTTGTCATGACTCCCCCCTCTCGTAGATTCCCTCACCCCATGGGCGCCTCACCATGCGCCGCCTCGCCACCCTCCTCGCCCTGACCGCCACCGCCTGCTCCGACGCGGGTGTGACCAAGTTCAACACCCCGCCCACGGCCGAGATCTCCAGCCACGCCAGCGGCGATACGGTGCGCGAAGGCTTTGGCGAGACCCTGCGCGGCACGGTGGGCGATGCCAACCACACCTTCGACCAGCTCAGCGTGGTCTGGCTGGTGGACGGGACCGACATCTGTCCCGAGTCAGCCCCCGACGACGCCGGGCTCGTCACCTGCGACCACACCTTCCTGCCCACCGGCGGCG
>CAJWOS010000065.1 GCA_913044235.1 uncultured Pseudomonadota bacterium | reverse complement strand
CTCGGATCTTGACGAGCAAAGGTCTCGAGGATGGTCACCGCCACGTTTCCGAGGTCGATCTCCAGTGTGGTCACGCCAATGTCGATGCTGCACTCTGCGGGGGCGTTGGCGTTGGACAGCAGCCGGAGGAGCGAAGTCCAGGCGGTACCGTCTGCCCCTTCGCTGGGGCCGGCTGGCGCACCGTTGCGCTGCACGGTGGCGAGGTATCGAAGCTGAAGGGTGAGCTGGTCGAGGTATCCGGCGGTGATGACTTCGCGGACGGCATCCTCCACGGCAGGTCCCAGGCCGTCTTCGCGCAGCAGTCGAGCCAGGGGAATCGTGATTTGATGCCACCGTTGGGCATCATTGGCCAGGAGGCGGGCAGTGAAGTCTCGGACCGAGTCGCCCGACGCATAGCCCCAGCGATCGTTTTCAGGCGAAAGCGTTGCGAGGCGTGCCCGCCCGAGAGCGATGGGCAGGCCATCGAGGGTGGCCTGAATCTGCGGGTCAGACGACCGTCCGACCGCGAGAAGGGTGCAGGCCAGATCGGGCACGGCGGGATGGGCGAGGGTGTCGTGCGCCGCGTCGACCAAAGCGCCGTCATCGGTGGCGGCTTGCAGTGCCAGGTCGCCCAATATCGGCAGCGCCGGGACAACGAGGCCACGCTCAAGGGAAGCAGGGTCGTCGAGCGGCACCGAGCTTCCGATTTCGCGGTACGGCCGAGCGTAGACCACCTCGATGAACACCCGCGTGCCCAGCTCGATGGTGGTACCGAGTTCGTCGAGGCGATCTGCGATCTCCTGGACCGCTACGGCCAGGTTCAACCCCCCAGACAGCCGCTCATTGAAGTCGCGAATCAACGCCAACCCTACCACTTCACCATCTGGGCCGGGTGCATCGAGTGCGTCTGTGACGGGACGAACGGGCTGAAGCATCCCGCCTTTGTCGAAGCAGTCGACCATCGACTGCAGCTCCCAGGTCGACTCGGAGTCGAGCCCATCGGACAGGTCGACAGCCCAACAGGGGCCGTCGCTGGCAAGCTGTTCGGACCAAGACGCCTCTGAGCGGAATCCACAACCGACGACGCCTCCACACCAGAGTGTGAAGGCGAGGGTCGAAGAGCGGTACGAGTGCCGCACTGGCCCGTTGGCTCAGTCGAACATGTAGCGGGCGGACAACCAGACGTCGCTTCCCCAATAGAACCGCTTCCGGAACCGGGAAGTGGCGTCGACGGATGCGGCGAACTGGTAGCGCTCGTTGACTGTGTAGGTGACCCCAACGCCGGCCTGGAACACTGCGGTCTCCAGGTTGTCGATGGTCCAGAACTGCGAGCCGATGAGCGACGTGGCGATGAGCTGGAAGCCGTTCGGGTCTCCCCAGAGCCCCCACTGGATACCGACGGAGCCCGCACCACGCACGGTAGGCCCGGCGGCCTCCACATCAGGGAAGACGTAGTCACCCGAGTCTTCACCGAGGGCTTTCGGGTCGGGATTCTTGAGAGCAGCATCCCGAGCCACGAAGCCCCGCACGATACCGAGCACGCGATCGTCTCGGTCGCCGAGGAGCAGCTCGACGCCGTAGGCGCTGTTCGTGGGCAGCTGGGTGTCGATGCCCTGGTCGCCCTCTTCGTTGTAGTAGTAGGCACGGTCTTGGTGGAATCCACCGCTGAGTACGACGCCTGCTCCACCGGCTTCCGCGTTGGTGGGCGCGAGAGCGAATGCTCCCAGGACTGCTGCAACGGTGGCCAGCTTTGTGGCCGATGCGGCGGAGTTGTGAATGTGCATGGTTCACTCGTCAGTGGGCAGGGGCAAAGCCGTCTGCTGGCGATTCGAGATTCATTGGGGGAGGGCGAGCCGAAGCACCGTAACGGGCAAGCAGCACCGCCGCTGGAAGAACGTTCCTACCAGATTTCTGGTGTGAAGCGCAAGTCGCCCAGCCGATCGAGACAGACAATCCGCACGAAGCATGCGGTTTGCTCGATGCTCAGCTTCCGGAGTCGGCGGTGTCGGCATCTCCGGAGTCTCCTGCGCTCGTGTCGGTTGCCTCGAACCCGCTGCTTTCGACAGCAAAGCTCATCACTTTGCTCTGGCCGTGCGCGTTGAACAACTGCAGGCCGTAGTCGCCAGCGGAAACATCGGGCACCTCAAAAAGGACACTTTCCGTACAGGTCGTGGCGCAAAGTCGGTCACAGACATCGCAGTCGCTGCACTCGGTACATCCTGAACGAGCACGGCACACATCACACTCGATGCACGAGGAGCGATCGACTTCCAGTACAGTGGCGCGCGACTCACCGACGTAGACGGCAGAGTCGTAGACACTGGTGAATGGACCGCCGAAGAGCTGGGCAGATTCACCGACCGCCGATGGCTGTGGCTGGATGTCGGTGATTGTGACATCGCACCGTAGCGCGATGACTTCGGTGGGCTGATTGCATCCGATGAAGCCGAGCATGCCGAGAAGCAAGGCGATTTTTGCGGGTTTAAAAGTCATCGATCAGCAGGTCCTCGCCAGTTTTCTGGCCCACCGCGCCGACCACATTCGTCGGCGCCGTCCCTGGTAGCATCGGGATGGAGCGCCCGCCGATTGCGGTTCGACCGGTTCGTTCGTCGATTGGCACCATCTCTACACCCACGAGCGGCTTGAAGCGAGGTGCATCTTCTTTGGGAACCGCCGCTCGCATGAAGTCCATCCAGATGGGCAGCGCGGTCTTGCCTCCAGTGAAGGAGATGCCCATCGAGTGCGGCTGGTCGAAGCCTACCCACGAAGCGGTGATGATCTCGGGGTTGTATCCTACGAACCACGCATCGAAGAAGTCGTTGGTGGTGCCGGTCTTGCCGGCCACTTGGATGCCGAGTCGGTTGGAGCGGGCACCAGTGCCGCCTGTGGCCACCTCCCGGAGGAGCCAGTGCGCAACACTGGCAACACCTGGCTCCATGACGCGTGGCCACTCACCAACGGCACCATCATATTCTTCGATGACCGTGCCATCGCGATCCACAACCTTCTCGATGAAGTGTGGCTCGACAAGGTGTCCGTAGGTGGCAAATGCGCTGTAGGCCCGTGCGAGCTCAACCATCGTCAAGCTCGAGGAGCCGAGCCCCATGGACAAATCGCATGTGCGACACCAGATCCGGCCTTCACCATCCTGCCGGGCATCGAGGCAGGGGTCGGTGTCGGGAATGCGTTCGATCGGGAGCCAGTCGCAAGCGCGCAGGTTGACGTCGCAGGAGTGGCACCAGGCTTCACCGCTGATGTCGCGCGGCTCATCGAGGCATGACATCTGCTCGCCCACGTCGAGGTCTTGACCTTCCTTGCGGATCTGTTGCTGTCCGGCGCGAACAAGCGGACAGGATGTGGGGTCGCAGTAGGAACACCACTCCATCCCGGAAACCGATGAGGGGGTCCGATCTCCGTCGCAGGCTGCTCCTGCCTTGATGTGACGGCGGCTGCATGTGGGCGTGTTGTAGCCGATCCGCAAAGTTGGACCCGCGAGCTCGAACACCGGGTCGAGGCCGATTCGGTCGAGTACACGTACCGTGCAGACGTTTTTCGACATCTGCAGTGCTCGACGCAGAGTGATGTTGCCCTCGTATTCTTCGCCGTAGTTGCCGGGCTTCCAGAGCTTGTCGCCGAGGGTCTGGAAGGTCAGCGGCGCATCCTGAATCAGCGATCCGCCAGTGAACTTCCGGGTGCCGATGGCCGCCGCATACACGATGGGCTTGAACGTGGAGCCCACCTGCCGCCGGGCCTGTGTGGCGCGGTTGTACTCCGAGCCTTCGAAGTCGTATCCACCCACCATCGAAAGCACCGCGCCGTCCGACAAGCGGTACGAAAAGAGCGCGCCTTCTAGTTCTGGCTTTTGGTAGATTTTGGCTGCGGGGAGACCTTTCGCCGGTGGGTAACCGCGGAGATTTTTGAACTCCTGCGAGTCCAGGCTTTCCACCCGAACCTCGATGACATCCCCTCGTGTGAGGACGGCATTCATGTCGCGCTGATTCCGGTAGCGCCAGCTTCGCTTCGGGTTGGGCTCATACGCCCAGGAGGTCCATGACACGGGGATGATGATCCGATGGTCGCCCACGCCCACGATCGCGTGCTTTTTTGTGACCTCGATCACCACCGCGTTGTAGACCCGGTCCAGCTCCAAGGCCGAGATGGTGGGGACCGGACCGTAGCCACCGCCGTTTTCGGACGAAGCCACACGCAAAACGCGCTTGGATGTCTCGTCTCGGAGCGCTTGCTCTTGTTCGTCGAGCTGGGACGAGATGGCGTCGGGCTCAAGCTTCTCAAGCGGGCCTCGCCAGCCCACTCGGTTGTCTGCGGTCAGGACGCCATCCGCAACCGCCTTCCGAGCGACCTTTTGGAGCTCGAGGTCCGTGGTTGCATATACGGACAGCCCATCATTGTAGATCTTATCGAAGCCGTAGGTCTCCACCAGATAGCGACGAACGTGTTCCGTAAAGTAGGGGGCCTGCGTGAGGAACTCGTTTTCACGCGTGTAGATCTGAACGACCTCTTCGAGTGCGCCGCGGTAGCTGGCGTCGTCGAGGTACCCTTTGGCCTTCATCTGACCGAGCACGTATTCCTGCCGCGAGCGAGCCTTTTCCCAGTGCCGGTGTGGCGAGTAGTCGCTGGGACGCTGCGGTAGCCCGGCAAGGATTGCGGCCTCGGCAACGGTCAGGTCCTGCACATGCTTGTCGAAGTAGGTGCGGGCGGCTGCCTCGACGCCGTAGGCGCCTGAGCCAAGGTAGATCTCGTTGAGGTAGAGGTAGATGATGTGTTCTTTGCTGAAGGTCTCCTCGATCCTCCACGACAGGATCACCTCCCGAATCTTCCGTTCGTAGGTCTTCGCCCGCGTCAGCAGGAAGTTCCGCGCGACCTGCATTGTGATGGTGGATGCACCCTGGGCTTTGCGACCCTTGGACACGTTTCGTCCGATTGCGCGGAGGATGCCCTCGTAATCCACCCCACCATGCGTCCAGAAGTTGGCGTCTTCCGCAGCGATGAAGGCATCCTGGACATGCTTCGGAATCTGCTCGTATTCCACCACGTACCGACGTTTCTCGTAGATTTCACCCATTCGCTCGCCGTTCCGGTCGTACACAACGGTCACGGTCGGCGGGGTGTAGTCTCCGAGCGTCTCGACGGTGGGGAGATCCTTGGAGTAGGTCCAGAACGCGCCGGCCACAACGGAACCGCCGGCGACACCGCCCAGAATGCCCAGCAGGAGAAGTCCAACGAGCAACCGGCGCCACCATCCTCCTCGACGGGCGGGTGGCGATGCGGGTGGCGGTGCCCCCCCCTGCTTCCCGGCTGCGGCGGTCGCGCGTGGAGCGGGGGTACGAGTCCCGGCTGCCGGGCGACGGGGGGTGGTTGTCGAGCGCTCCGAGAATGCTTTCGAGCGGGGCGAGGTGCCGCGGGCGCGACCTGGCTCTCGCGACGGGCCCGAGCGCCGAGGCGAGTCCGTACTCGACAGAGACCGATTCGATGGTCGAGCCGTTGGTGAGGACGATCGCCCAGGAACGCTCGATGAGTCCGTCGGTCGCGAGTGTGAATGTTGGGTTTCGCGCATTGGCGGCGCGGTCGTGGGCGCCGACTGGCGAAGGGGGGGCACGCGACCTGCAGGCGGGGCCTCTCGACGGGTCGGGGATGCATCTGTTCGAGGCGCACGAGTGGACGGAGCGGTGGTCGCAGCAGAAGTTGCCCGCGGAGGCTGGAGCTCGTTTGCGGCTCGATGGGGAGGTGACGCAGCCCCCGCTCGCGGTGACGGGCCCTGTGGGGCCTGCAAGGCAGGGTCGCGGATGGTGCGCCGGACAGCCGCCCCGGAGGACAGCCCTGCTGGAGAGGGTTCGGCTCTTGTCGCAGCCTGGTCGATGGATGCACGTCGTGGAGATTGCGTGGACGCTGCAGCAGACTGGTCCGTTGTGTGGGTGCGCGGCGCAGGAGCGGTCGTCGTCGGCTGCTGTTCGCGAGCACTCGACGCCGGCGGAGTGTCCGACGAGGCCGGTGTGGGCATGGGCCGAGCTGCCGGGTCGCCCTGAAACCGGACGCCTCGCTGGCGCATGCGATCCACCATTCCGGGCGGGTACGTGATCGCCAGAGTGCGCCCACAGACGAGGCAATGGACCTCCGCCCCGGGGACAGGGTAGGGCTGGGAGAGCTTGCGGGGGGAGCCGCAATGCGGACACTTGATCTTGAGGGCCATGAGCGGTGCGCCGGGGTGCCACGATGAAAGGTCAGTTCCTGCGCTGCTATTTGCCGTTTCGCCGGGCGTCAATCAACTCCGCGGGCCTCAGGGGAATGAGGCATGCGGATTGCGTGTTTGGGTTGCGGTATATGGCATTCAATCGTCGGTTGTATCGGTGTTGGACCTGGATGGGGTATGACTGATCGTCCGTACCCTCACGAACGCGCGGCGCTCGCGGAGAACCAATGGCTCGTGCTGGCAAGCACTTTGTACTCGTCGGCCTAACGATGCCCGCAGCGTTGCTCGGGTACCATGTACTGGCGGGAGGAAGTGGCTCCTTGTCGTCCACTGTGGATCCTGGGCGTCACCTCACGGACCTTGTGAGCGATGTGACGGGCGCGCCCCATCGACTGCGTGACCTGCGCGTCTTCGAACGCGACCTGTTTTACGTTGAGCAGCGGTACGTGGATCGTGAACGCATCGACCTCGATGCAATGTTTCAGGCTTCGCTTGAGCGGGTAGAGCGCGCGCAGGCTGGCGTGCTCTTTGGCCGCAAGGCGCAGAGCAACCGCCTACAAGTCTCGATCGGTACGTACAATACGGTGCTTTCGGTCGCTCCGATCCGCGACTTCGATACGCTGCATCGTGAGCTGCAGCAAGTGGCCGCCATTCTCGATGAGCACCTTCCCGCGGAGGTGGACCGGGCGGCTGTAGAGTATGACCTCGTCAACGGGGCTCTCTCCACGCTCGATCCCCACTCGCTGCTGTTGCCACCGGTCGCAGCGAGAGAAATGGAAGTCGACAACCAGGGTGAGTTTGGTGGCCTGGGCATCGAGATCCACATCCAGGAAGGGCGGCTGACCGTGAAGCAACCGCTCGAGGGCACTCCGGCGGAGCGGGCCGGCATGCGGGCTGGCGATCAAATCATTCGCATCGAAGATGAGTCAACGGTCAACATGGACCTGCAGGAGGCCGTCTCTCGGCTGCGTGGGCAGGTCGGTTCGCCGGTACGAATCTTGGTCAAGCGGAAGCATGCGCCCGATCCAATTCCGAAGACCATCATTCGGGACCGGATCAAGGTCAATCCTGTGGAAGGACGGCTCTTGGACGATCGCGTTGGCTACATCGCGATCAAGAGCTTTCATGGCAAGGTCTCCGACGATCTCGACATCTTGCTCGGGGATCTCAAAGGTGAAGCCGGGGGCCGACTCAATGGTCTCGTCCTCGACCTCCGTGACAACCCAGGGGGGTACCTGAATGAGGCGGTCAATGTGTCGGACCGCTTCCTTCGCGAAGGCGTGATTGTGGCCACTGAAGAAGGGGCCGGGCGGCGGGAAGAGCAACAGGCAGGCCGCGCAGGCGCCGAGCTGTCCTTTCCCATGGCTGTTCTGGTCAACGGCAACAGTGCAAGTGCATCGGAGATCGTTGCCGGAGCACTCAAGAACCTTGGGCGCGCGGTGGTGGTCGGGGAGCGGACCTTTGGCAAGGGCTCGGTCCAGCACCTGTACCCGAACCGCGATGACAGCAGTCTCAAGCTCACCGTGGCTCGGTACCTCACGCCTGGCGACCACTCCATTCAGGCCATTGGGATTCCGCCCGACATTCTGCTCGAGCCTTCGGTCGTATGGTCCGCAGGGCCCGATGCCGAAGATCGCAACCCGCTCATCAGTCTGTATTACCGCCAGTGGATCGAACGAGAAGCCGATCTTGACCGAGCCCTTGGGAACCAGGAGGCCCTCGACGATAGCCATGCATATTCGGTGCGATTTGTGCGAGAG
This sequence comes from uncultured Pseudomonadota bacterium, assembly GCA_913044235.1. Taxonomy (GTDB): domain Bacteria; phylum Myxococcota_A; class UBA796; order UBA796; family UBA2385; genus CAJWOS01. The sequence goes on along the minus strand of CAJWOS010000065.1, from coordinate 10,475 downwards.
CGCCGTCCTCCGGACGAGCCGCGCAAGGCCGTGGAGGACTGGGAGGTGGGCTTTGTGCGAGACCTCCTCGCCGGCTCCTCGGGCCCTTCGCGTGTCGATGTGCTTCAGTCGGCCGCAGCGGTGGTCGACCTGCACGTGGCGCGAGAGGAAGGGCGCTTGGTCGGAGCGTTCCGTTCCCTCGGCTTGGACTGGACTGCGGGCGAAAATTCGGCGCAGCCTTCCGTCACCGTCACTCACGATCTGGGAGAAGATGGCAAGTTGCAGGCCGGCGAACCGGAGGATGTCACCCTTTCGATCACAAACGAGGGAGACGTACCCCTGTGGCGGATTTCGGCCGTCACGCGGAGTGGCAACCCATACCTCGACGAGCGGGAGTTTTACTTTGGCCACATTCCGCCGGGCGAGTCGCGCACGGCACGGCAGCGGGTCTCCATCCCGTACGGCCAGTTCGACGAGCATGCTCCATTTGAAGTGGAAGTCCGGGATCCCGAGCGAAATGGACTCACCAGGGTCTCTCGTGCACTGGAAATCCAAGGCGACACGCTCCCGTCATTCGCATGGCGCGTGCGCTTGGTCGACGACGGCAGCGGCGAAACCCAAGGGGATGGTGACGGCCTGCCGGAGGTCGGTGAAGTTGTCGCGCTCGAAGTTGAGGTGGAAAACACGGGCGAAGGCGCGTCGCGCGATGGCTACGTCCGGCTGAAGAACAAGAGCGGACGGACGCTCGATCTCAAAAACGGCACCATTCGAGCCGGAGACCCGCGCAACGATGCTGGCGAGTCCTGTGAGCTGGACCGTGACGATGGATGCGTGCCCACGCTAGAACCGGGCGCCCGACACACAGGCCGCCTGGTCTTCAGTCTTCGCGAGGTGCCTGAAGACGGGGCGTGGGCCATCCAGCTGTCGGTGGGCGACAATGAGCGCTTCGATCGCGGAACGGTGATCCGCGGGGGCTTTTACGAGTTCTTCCAAGTCAACGAGGAGCTGGTGCTCGTACCCGGCGAGCCGATCGACGACCGCTGGCGCCGACCGCCGACCATCGACGTGACGCGTGCTCCGGAGACCGTCAGTCGTGATGTGGTCATTAGTGGCATGGTGAACGATGATCACGGCGTCCGGGACGTGGTGGTCTTCCAGGGCGAGGACAAGGTGTTTTACCGCGGCGGCGATGCCGATCCGATGGTTCCCTTCACGGTGGAACCGATGCTGAATGAGGACGCCAACCTGTTTGCCATCATCGCACGCGATGACCAGGGGCTCACAGCCACACGATCGATCTCCGTCTGGAACCCAGCCGGGGGCTCCGACGAAAGCGATGGGCCGAACACGGGAGACCACGACTAGCGGTACGGCGGGTGGGCGTGACCGGGTGGTTGCTGCAGGTTACGGGCGCGCCAGGAGGTGTCTATGGGCATCCGTGACCGTATCAAGCGACGACTCCCCATCATCGGTATGGGTGGAAACCGTGGCCGCCCGCAGCCCGAGGCTCCCGCGGCGCCTGCACCGACGCCGGCCCCCAAGGTGGTGGACGCGGCTCCAGTGGAGGCGCGCGAAATCCGTTCACCACGCGAAGTCATCGACGAGCTTGTCAAAGGCAACAAGGTCGTGCTTTTCATGAAGGGCAACCCCACGAATCCGTTGTGTGGTTTTTCGGCCAAGGCGGCGGGTATTCTCACTGGCTACGGGCACCCCCTGGCGCACTTTGACGTGTTGTCCAACCCCGAGGTCCGGAACGAGGTGAAAGAGTACAGCCAGTGGCCCACGCTGCCGCAGGTCTACATCAACGGCGAGTTCCTCGGTGGTAGCGATATCCTCCGACAGATGCACGAGTCAGGCGAGCTGAAAGAATGCCTCGACGAGGCTTTTGCCGAGTCCTGAGCCGCTTGTCTGCCGGGAGCAGGATCTTATGTGTAGGGGATCGGGACCACCGCATCCGCTGCTGCGAGCAAGGCCGGGTGGTGGGCGACCGTGAGTAGGGTGGCACGCCCCTGAGCGGCTGCGCTCAGCCATTGGGCCACTTGTGCAGCAGTGGCATCGTCGAGTCCGGCATCGGGTTGGTCCAAGACCACCAAAGTCGGGCGCGGGTCTCGTGCGGCAGCCTTCAGGCGAGCGAGCGCCACGGCGATGCCGAAGCGACGCCGCTCGCCAGATGAGAGGCTGGCCGTAGAACGACCCAGAGGCAGGTACCCCAACCCCACAGCCGCCATGGCCTCGAGTACTGGAGACAGTCGGGGATTCGCAGCGAACAGCACGCGAGCGGCTTCGACGTTGAGTCCCAAGAGCTGGGCCGGGCTGTGCCCCTTCCAGCGCACGTCGTCGATGTCGGGTCTAAACCGACTTCCACCGCAGGTCGGACATGGGGTGAGAATGGGTGGCAGTGGTCCGAAGCGTTGTGCCAGCTCGCCTCGGCCCTCGCACTCTGGACACCAACCGGTGGCTCGATTGAAGGTGAACGCTTCGGCACCGAGTCCACGGACTCGCGCGGCTCGGGTGGATGTGAGGAGCGTGCGGAGGTGCGTCCAGACACCGGCAGCGGTGGCCACGCAAGAGCGCGCGTTGCCAGTTCCTGCGAGATGGGTGGGTTCGATGAGTCGTGGCTCCGGTCCTGTGACCTGACATCCTTCCACCAGCACCCGGCCGGCAAAGTGAGCGGCGAGCGCATGGACCGCGAGCGACGTGCTGCCGGCTCCACTGGGGCCCGTGAGGACGGTCCAAATGTTGGCGCAAAGGGAGAGGGACGTCGCCGCTCGCGGGTGGCACGCGGTCCAGGTGGGTTCGGAAGCGCCACTGCGTGAGACTGGGCGGGCCCACCCATCTGCCTGGGACAGGGTGCTGCTCTCGGTGACCCGCCCGCCGTCGGGTCCACTTCCCGGTCCGAAGTCGAACACTTGATGTGCAATGGCGAGGATCTCGGGTCGATGCTCGATCACCAGGATGGAGGAGCCCTGCTCGTTGACCTGCTGTAGGACCCGCAGCACTGACGTCACCTGTTCGGTGCTCAGGCCGGACAGGGGCTCATCGAGGATCAGCAAGTTGGGCGGTTCTGCGAGGTGGATTGCACGACCGAGTGCCGCTCGTCGCCACTCTCCGCGACCGAGGCTCTTCTGTGACTGGGCTGGGGTGAGGGAGCCGAGGCCGAGGGCCACGAAGCTGTCCACCATGGTTCGCAGCCGGTCGGGGAGGTCTGGATGTGCATACAGCCATCGGGAGAGAGCCGTCAGGGAGAGCGCGTAGACCGTCTCGATGGTGTGGCCATGCAGATGGGTGTGCCGTGCGAGGTCGCTGCGTCCGGTGTTGTCACAGCTGGCGCAGCCTTCTCCTGTGCAGGCTTGGCAGCGGCCTTCGGGGCGGGAGCGGTCGAAGTGATCTGGCGTGGCCTTGGGCCAGACCGTACCGTCGGCGCTCTTGCGCAGCCGGCCGAATTCCCGGCTGGTGCGATCTGTGCCGCCCAATTCAACACGAACGCGGCCGCCGCCTGCGGTCCATGCCGTGTCCACGGCTTCCGTCAGGCGATCCTGACGTGTAGGCGACCACTTGATTCGGTCGACGATGAGCTCGACAGCGACGCCGGCGGGCAGTCGCTCAAGCTCGTCGAGCCGGGTGATTCGACTGCCCAGTCGCACGCGCACGAAGCCGGACCGCCTGAGCTCGTTGAGGCCGCGCTCTGGACTGTCGAAAGGCCGGAGTGGTGCACCGATTGTCAGGCGGGAGCCCTCAGGAAGTTGTGCGAGGGCTTCGACGACGCGCGCTGTGTTCCAGGCCTCAAGCGGTTGGTGTGTCTGGGGATCAAGCAACATGCCCCGTTGGGCAAACACGCTGCGGAGAATGGTGCCGAGGTCCGTAAATTCTGAAAGTGAGCGATCGGCCCGGACAGTGTCGTCTGGCGCCACAGCAATCGTCGGCGGGAGACCGGCGATGCGGTCGACGGGTACGCTTGGGAGTGTGCGGGCGCCGGTTCCTGGGACGCGAAGCACTTCGAGCAATCGTCGGCGGGACTCGGCGTGCAGGACGTCCAGGGCGAGGCTGGACTTTCCCGAGCCCGACGGTCCGCGAAACACGACGATGCGACCATGGGGCAGATCCACGTCGACTGCCCGGAGGTTGTGAGCGCGCGCGCCTCGGACTCGGACGTGCGTCATAGCGCTGATGGGACCGGCAGTTCAGTGAACGATTGGATGAGAGCGCCCGAGCGGAGTCGTTCCAAGAGCCGCTTGGGAAGCTCGGTGGGGGGTATGTGGGTGGCTTCGGCGAAGGCGAACATATCGAGGCGGACCGATTCCGATGGGGACGGTTGAGAGGGGGCGGTTTGGGAAGGACAAGGCGGAGCCCACCCCGTTCGGCCAAGGTGATTGGTCCCCTGCAAAGGAGGGCTGTGGGCAGCTGGAAACTGCTCGCGGACGCCTCCGGAATCGACCGATGCATCCCACGCCGACCAGACTACCCCGCTCTTGTCCGACATCACCCAGGCCAGATGGGTGACCTCTTTCGGGAGCGAATGCGGCGCCCAGCGGAGCGCCGGCGAAACGCCAGCCCCAAGGCACGTATGCCGTATCCCAATCGGAGACTCGAGCGTGATGAAAGCATCGACGGTAGCCGGTGAGGGTGGGAAGGAAGGCTCGGCACAGGCTGGGAGAGCACTCAGAATCCAGATAGTGCTCCACCGCGCCGAACGTTGGGCGACGGGCCCGCGGAGGGACCGAGACTGCCAGGCGTAAATAGAACTGTGCGTTGGAAGCATTTCCATGACCGATACATCGATTGAAGCCACCGGGACCGTACACCGTGCCTGGGCGCTGCGCTTGCTTTGGCTCGTATTGCTCGTGAGTGCGGGACTCGCTGGATGGCTCGCGTGGAGTCACCTGCACCTCACGCATGGTGTGGGTGCTTTCGAGAGTGGCTGCAGTATCGATGCCACATTTGACTGTGACCGGGTCAATACCAGCGACTGGAGTGAGCTTATCGGGATCCCGATCAGCTTGTACGCTCTCCCTGTGTATGCAGCCATGGCCTGGTTTGCCGGCATCGGTACGCGGGACTCCCATCGGGGTGCGCGGGCGCGCGGACTGCTCACCATGTTGGCCGGACTCAACCTGATCGTTTCCTTGTACCTCCTGGCGGTGATGGTCCTGGAAATTGGTGCGTTCTGTGCGTTCTGCCTCACACTCGATGCTCTGCATCTCCTCGGCTTCATCCTGGTGGTCCTGCCTCCGGGGGGCCGGCGTCCGGCGATACCGGAGGGACTCGACCTCTTCGCTGCGGCCTTCGTCGCTGTCTTCGTGATGGCCACCACGTTCAAATTCACGGCGATTTATGGCGCTCGCCTTGACCGGGTTGCTCTCGCGGAAGTGATGGGAGATGCCGCAGCCACGCCGGCAGGCGTTGCCGTGCAGACCGAAGCCAGGGCCGGTGCGGTGACCCGCTTACCATCGGAGCGACATGATGTGCCGATCGACAAGTACGACCCGTCTTGGGGGCCCCGCAAAGCCGAGGTCATCGTGGTGGAGTTTGCCGACTTCGAATGTGGGTACTGTCGGCGGCTGAGTCACACGATGGCGCGGCTGCGCGAGAAGTACCAGGAACGGGTACGCTTCGTCTTCAAGCACTACCCGATGGACCAAGAGTGCAACAAGAGATTGAAGCGGCAGCATCATCCATCAGCCTGTGAAGCGGCCCGTGCGGCCATCTGTGCACACGACCAGCGCGCATTTGAGGCCTACCACGACCTCCTCTTTCAGAACCAGCAGCATCTCGAGCGCTCCGACCTGCTCGCCCACGCTAAGCGCTTGAAGCTCGAAATGGGACGATTCGAGGGATGCTTGGACGGTGATGGCTCGCTCGAGCAGCTCCGCGAAGACATTAGCCATGCGGGATACATCGACATCTCGGGGACGCCACGCACCTTTGTGAATGGACTGATGTTCAAGGGCGCGGCAAGCGAGGCCCTGCTCGACGCGGCCATTCGCGCGGAGCTCGGCGAGGCTGAAGTCAAGGAAGACGGACGGGTCGTCTCGGAGCGCGAGGTGGTTACCGACAAGCCGCTTCCGCCGGGCGAGACGCCGATGGTGGAAATCGCGGTAGACGGCTCGTCGTTTTGGATGGACGCGGTCGAAGCGTCGGTCGATGGCGAGGGGCGGGCACGCGCAGTGGCTCGGGTCGCACCCCACACACGCTCTTGGACTGACGCACAAGCGGCATGCCAAGCGGCTGGAAAGCGGATGTGCACGGTCGAGGAGTGGATGACCGCTTGCCAGGGGGCTGTCCCCATCGACGACGACCAGTCGGGAAGCGTTCTCGACGACCCCATCGAAGGCCGCTCGTACCCCTACGGTGCCCATTATGCGCAGGGGTTTTGCCATGACTCCGGCGATAAGGATCGCCAATCGTCGGTTCCTGCTGGATCCAAGGCGGCCTGTCGGTCTCCCGAAGGGGCATACGATCTCACCGGCAACCTCCAGGAGTGGGTGGGGTCTTCGCCCGAAGATGCCGTCGTGATGGGAGGCGCTTGGTACTACGACGACCAAGCGAGCTGTGGACGGAGCGGCGACACATATGGGGCCGACTGGTCGAGCCGCACCACGGGTTTCCGGTGCTGTGCTGATTCCGAGGTACCGCTGAGCGGTTCTGGTCTGGACCTTGTGGCCGACAACGCCGGCCTCGCAGAAGGGGCGAGCGTTCCTGCGTTTGAGCTCAACACCTTGGGTGGCGGGCGTGTCACGCAAGACATTCTTGAGGGGAAGGTCACGCTCGTGGCGTTCTGGGCCAGTTGGTGTGGCCCCTGTCGCCGTGAGCTGCCGGCTCTGTCGAAGGCGCACCAAGAACTTGAACAGCGCGGGTTCCAGGTCCTCGCGGTCAACGTCGACAAGGAAGTCGCACTTGCGAAGCGCTTTCTCGGGGGGGGTACCCCGCCGTACCCGGTGCTGCTCGACCCCACGTCATTTCTGATGGGAAGCTTCGATGTGGTGGCCATGCCCACAAGCATTCTGATCGGGCCAGATCTCACGGTCGTGAGTCGCCACGAAGGCTACAGCGAGGAGCGTCTCGCGCAGGTGCGGGAAGAAGTAGAAATGTTGTTGAAGGGCGAGGGGCACGACCCTGGTTGACCGGGTGAAAGGGGACGATTAAGCGGCGCGCGTGCAGTCGTCACGATTGCTGGGGCGTGGTGTAATCGGCAACACATCGGTTTTTGGCACCGACTTTGAGGGTTCGAGTCCTTCCGCCCCAACTCCCTTCTCTTTCATTCTGGCGCGCTGGCCGTCGCTCTCCAACCGTCTGTGACGGGCTGAGCCGGACCGACGCGGCCCCCTTGGGGGCGACGGGGCTTGTGATGTACTCGGGAATCCGGATCTTTTCTGGAAACGCCAACCAACCGCTCGGAGATCGAATCGCGGAGCACCTCGGCCGCCGGCTCGACGGCGCTGCGGTTTCAAAGTTTTCCGACGGTGAGATCAACGTTGACATCTCGGAGAACGTCCGCGGTCGTGACGTATTTCTGGTGCAGCCTTCGTGCGCGCCGGCCAATGATCACTTGATGGAGCTTCTCATCCTGTGCGACGCCTGCAAGCGAGCAAGCGCAGGACGGATCACAGCGGTGATGCCGTACTACGGGTACGCGCGGCAGGATCGAAAGGTGCGCCCACGGGTGCCGATCACGGCTCGGCTCGTCGCCGACATCCTGTCGACTGCGGGCATCGAGCGCGTGCTCACGATGGAACTCCATGCGGGCCAGATCCAGGGCTTCTTTGATATGCCCGTCGACAACTTGTACGCCTCGAGCCTGCTTTGCGATCACATCGAGCGGAAAATCGACCTCAGCAACGGCGTCGTGGTTTCGCCGGATGCTGGGGGCGTCGAGCGCGCACGTGCGTTCGCCAAGCGCCTCGGTCTTGGGCTTGCCATTATCGACAAGCGACGCAGCGGACCAAACGTGGCGGAAGTCATGCACATTGTCGGGGATGTCGTGGGCCGGCGGGCCCTGATTGTAGATGACATGATCGACACCGCGGGAACCCTCACAAAGGCCGCCAAAGCCATCGCGGATGCGGGCGCCACGTCGGTCGCGGCTGTGGCTACCCATCCGGTGCTCAGCGGACCGGCTGTACAACGGATTGAAGACAGCGTGCTCTCAAAGGTCATCGTCACCGACACCATTCCGCTGAGTGCGTCGGCGGCCAGCTGCGCAAAGATCGAGACCGTTAGCGTCGCGCCGCTGTTTGCCGAGGCGATCCGGGCGATCCACCACAATGACTCGGTGAGTCGCCTGTTCCGCTAGATCGCTTTCGTCTGGCGACCGCAAATCGAAGAATGCTCTTCATGCACTTCGGTTCGCAGGTTGACAGGAGCGGGTCGGCTCGGTAAGCGGGCGCGTCAAGGAGCAGGATCCCTGCTTCTCGTTTTGTTGCCGGCGTCACCTGGCACTCGATCCACTGACCCTGCCGGGTCCTTTGTCCGAGGTGGTTCGACCGAAGCATTCGCTTCAGCGGTGGCAGTCCGGTTGTCGTCATCCATCGGCAGGCCGAGGTTTTCACCTTGAGCATGTCGACCGTGGAATTCAGGAGAAACTATGGACGCTGTCAACATCAGTTCGGAAGACCGTTCGTCTTTCGGAAAGGGTAGCGCCCGGAAGCTGCGCGCTGCGGGCCGGATTCCGGCGGTGGTCTACCGTGGGGGGGCTGCAGCCACTCACATCAGCATCGACCCTGCCGAGCTCGAGACCGCCTTTCGAAAGACCAACAACCGGAACACGCTCGTGGCCATCGAGGCATCTGGCGGCAAGCAGGTCTGCCTTGTCAAAGAAGTGCAGCGCAACCCCCTGTCCCAGGCGATTGTGCACGTCGACTTCTTTGAGGTGGACCCTGCCGAAGACGTCCGCGTCGAAGTCAACCTGGTGCCCGTTGGAACCGCTATGGGCGTGAAGATGGGCGGTCGTCTGCGTACCCTTCGCCGCACAGTCGACGTGGTGTGCAAGCCGGCCGACATTCCCGCCAAAATCAACGCAGATGTTTCGGAAGTCGAAGTCGGGCGCTTCTACAAGCTCTCGAACGTGACTCCTCCCGCTGGCGCGTCGTTCCCGTATTCGTACGACTTCAACCTCTACACTGTGGTTGGAAAGCGCGTCGAGGCCTGAGTCTGCGGCGCACTAGGGAGCCATTGTGTGGATGGTTGTAGGATTGGGAAACCCCGGTCCGTCGTACTCGGCCACTCGTCACAATGTCGGCTTTCTGGTGGTGCGGCGGGTGCTCGCTCAAGCGGGTGGTGTACGGCTTCGACCGGCATTCGGTGGATTGGTGGGAAGTGGGAGAGTGCAAGACTCACCCGTCGTATTCTGCCTCCCAATGTCGTACATGAACCGTTCTGGCACCCCGGTGGGCGATCTCTCTCAAGCAGTGGGTGTCGAAAGCCAAAATGTCCTTGTCGTCCACGATGACCTGGACCTGCCCTTCGGGACTGTTCGCTGCAAAAAAAGCGGTGGGCATGGAGGGCACAACGGGCTTCGAGACATCGCACGGCGAATCGGTCGAGAACATCCCCGGGTCCGCTTTGGAATCGGGCGTCCACCCAGCGGCATCTCGGTCTCCGACCATGTGCTGGGGGACTGGACAGACGCTGAGCGAGACAACCTTGAAGAGCGCATCGACAACGCCGCAGCAGCGGTGAAAGCCATCCTTGAGTCTGGCCTTGAACAAGCCATGAACCAGTTCAACGTCCGCTCTCCCTCCGGGAGTGGGCACCCTCCAAGTGAGACACCGAAGACCTTGGATTGAGGTCCGGGAGCAAAATGGACACCAACATGCTGATCTACGCGGTCCCCGCCGCGGGTGTTCTGGCCCTGCTTTATGCATTCGTGCAGGCAAAGTGGGTTCGGAAGCAGGAAGCGGGTACCGACGAGATGAAGGAAATCGCGGCGCAGATTCAGGAAGGCGCGATGGCCTTCCTCAAGACCGAGTACACCTGGCTCGCGGGCTTCGTCGTGCTCGTCGCCATCCTGCTCGGTGTCGCCAACGCCTTCGGCGGTGAGGGGCAGTCGCCCGTCATCGCACTGTCCTTCGTGATCGGCGCCGTCGCGTCCGGCCTCGCGGGCTTCATCGGCATGCGCATCGCCACCCTGGCCAACGTGCGCACCACCCACGCCGCGAAGAAGGGCCTCGTCGCCGCGCTGAACGTCTCGTTCAGCGGTGGCGCGGTCATGGGCTTCACGGTCGTCGGACTCGCCCTGCTCGGCCTCGGCGTGCTCTACATCGCCTACACGATGCTGGGCCCGGTCATCTTCCCCGGCGCCGTGGCAACCGAGACCATGAGCGCCGAGTTCGCCCAGATGAACACGGCCCTGTCGGCGCTGACCGGCTTCTCGATGGGCGCCTCCTCCATCGCGCTCTTCGCGCGCGTCGGCGGCGGCATCTACACCAAGGCCGCGGACGTCGGCGCGGACCTCGTGGGCAAGGTCGTCCACGGTCTGGAGGAGGACGACCCGAAGAACC
>CAJWOS010000064.1 GCA_913044235.1 uncultured Pseudomonadota bacterium | reverse complement strand
CCCGACAGCGTGGACACGCTCACCATCCTCGGCATCCACCCGAGCCTCGCGACCGCGGTCGCTTCAACTGGAGAGCCCTTTGCTCCTGGCTTTCAGGGCAACCTGGTCCTGCAGGATCTGACCCTGCGCGACCTCTACTTCTACGATCAGGGCGGCACCGACATCCACATCGAGGACGCCAGGCTGGTCGGCACCCTGTTCGCCGATCAGACCAGCGCGGGCGAGATCACCCTCTTCCACATCGACGCCGAGCCGGGGGTGCAGGTGCAGCTGGCCGGGCCGCGGGTCGTGACCCTGGGCGACGTCAACCTCGGCGGCGCCGAGTACACCCGTCCCGAAGGACTGGGCGAAGTCCTGGCGAGCTTCCTCGATGCGCCTCTTCTCATCGGCGTGGGGGTGACCGACGGGGACAACATCCAGATTCTCGGCACCCAGGGCCGGGAGACCAATGGTGGCGACATCATCGCCGACACAAACTTTGAGGTCTGGGACTTCGGCACTGCAACCCTCGATGGCGCATACTTCGAGTCTGCGACCACCGACATCGAGCTCGGGTATGGCTGCGCCAACATTCCGATCTACGACTTCCAGCTGAAGGGTACCTTCGCGGCCGACGGCAGCCTGATCGGTGGCGGAAGCGCCACGGGGCTTGGCGACTCCCGAGAGATGGGTTGCCTCGCGAGCCTGGGCTCCGACCCCGATGCGATCTGTGGGCTGGCAGCAACATTCGGTCTTGCATGTGAGACTTGCCCCGATGGCAATCCCTGGTGTCTGACCATCGAAGGGTGGTTCGACCCGGCCGCTGTGCTTCCGGATGTGCAGCTTTCGCTGCCTCCGGAAGACGGCGGCTGAGCGCCCTCGACCCAACTCGCCGCAACCTCTGGTGCATCCAGTACACGGTGCCCTGGACGAGTTGGTCTGGCCCTCGCCCGGTGCTGCATCGGGCGAGGGCCTTGCTTTTGGCGCCGTCCGTAGCGTCGAAAAGCGACGTGGGCTCGTCGGGCGTTACGCTGTGCATCGGCACCCGACGGCTCGGGTGTCCCCGGCCTTGGGGCTCGGGTCAGGAGGACCGGTGGGCGCGCTGTTCCATGGCGCCATGATGGGTACTTTTCTCGTGATGGGACGGCTGTTCCCTCGCGTGGAGGGGCAGGCCATCGTGAACCGTGACCTTGTCTTCAACATGGTCAATGGCGTCGCGCTCTTTGGTCTGCGGGTGACCGCCATCACGGCCGTGGCTTCAGCCATCGACATCGGCGTGCTCGCGACCGACTGGATCCAGGGGGGTTGGCTCCAGGGCATCGTGGCTTTTTTGATGCTCGACTTCTCTCGATATTGGCTGCACTACGCGGGCCACCGGGTGCCCTTTCTGTGGCAGTTCCATCGAGTGCACCACTCGGCAGAAGTCCTCGATGCTTCCACCGGCCTTCGGATGCATGTGGTGGACTTCATCCAGCTGAGTGCCCTGCCGATCGTGCTCTTTGGCGTGCTGTTCGACACATCGGGTTGGCATCCGGCGGTGTTGCCGGTGGTCCTGTCTATCGGGGTCTTCTTCGACACGTTCCAGCACTCGAACATTCGCATCGATCCCAGAGCGCGGTGGTTTCGGGCTTGGAATGTGCTGTTCAACAATCCCCTCTTCCACTCGTGGCACCACTGTCGAGACGGGCACCTTCGGGATGGCAACTACAGCAACACCTTGATTGTGTGGGATCGCCTCTTTGGCACCGACGTGACCGGGCCGGAGCCCCCTCCTCTCTACGGCGTGATGGAAGGGGAGGCTTTGGTCAACGACCCCCTCAGCTGGCAGACGCTCCGCACTCGGGCGCGGACAGGTTCGTGAGCCCACCGAAAGGGCTGCGGTGGAAGCTTGCCGCAGTGCTGACGCTCACCGCCGGATGCCTGGCGTTGGCCCTTGGCGGAATCGACGTCGACGTTGCCTTGGACGCGGTGGCGGGCTTTCGAGCGTGGATGCTCCTGCCGATGGCGCTCTGCTACCTGTGTGCGCACGCGCTTCGAGCGCTTCGACTTCAGGTATTGCTTCGCGGGGAGGGCGATGCGCCACCCTATACGCGTGTGTTCTCCATCAACACAGTGGGCTTTCTGGCCATCAATGTGATGCCGCTACGGCTGGGTGAAGCGGTGCGGCCCTACCTGTTGTGGGAGCGGGAGGGCGTGCCGCTGGGGCGAGCGCTCGCAGCCATCCTGCTTGAGCGTCTGCTTGATCTGATGATGCTCCTCGTGATGCTTTTGGGGCTTGGTTTTGTGGTGGGGCTCCCCGCTGAAGGGCTGACCGTGGAGGGCATCGACCTGGTCTCTGCTGGCCAGCGTGCGGTCGGGTTCGCGGTCATCGTGGGTGTGGTGGGTGGCATCGCTGTGGTTCTGGTCGGAGACCCGGCGCTCAAGCTGATTCGGCATTTGCCCATGGGCGAGCGCGTGGCCCAGCTCGCGGAGCGGTTCATTGAGGGGCTCTCCGCGCTCGCGCGGCGTCCGCTCCGTTTGCTCGGACTGGTGGCTGTCTCCGTCTGCATCTGGGCCCTCACCATCGGCGGCGTGCTTTCGGTCATGGCCGGATTCGATGGCATCCCCACAACGATATCGGCCGCCTGGGCGACCTGGACTGCCACCATCACGGGCATGACGCTCCTGCCCACGCCCGGATTTTTCGGGGCCTACGAGCTCTTCTGCTCGCGGGCGCTGTGGTTGTTCGATGTCAATGTCGACGTGGCGAGGGCCTTCGCGATTCTCCTGCACCTTGGCCAACTGGGGTTCACCGTGTTGATCGGCAGCTTGTTTCTGGTCCTTGAAGGCCTGTCACTGCGTGACCTCGTCCGCCCAGCGGATGCCAAGGAATCTGCAGCGAATGCGCCCGCACAGGCTGCCGACTAGGCCACGGAACCGGAACTGGTGCGTCACGGTTTGGCTCGTGGATGCCCGCACCAACCGGTCTCAGTCCTCGGCGTCTTGACCGGTGGAATCCGAGAAGGGGTCGAGCGCCCACGCTCCCACAGAACGGCTGCCGTTCGAAAAGGTGGTGATGCAGAAGGCGCGACGGTCAACAGACCGGGCGAGGCGTTCGCTCGGTGCCAGAAAGAGTGCGCGCCAGTGGGCCAGCGGTCCTCGAAGTGCTCGCCCCAGGCTGCGGTAGACGCCCTCGACCGAACGCTCCGACTGACCCAGTCGCGCACCATAGGGAGGGTTCGCGATAAGCAAGCCGTGTGGGGAAGGTGCCTCTAGGTCCGCGATGTCGAGTACGCGAGCCTGGACCCCGACTCCCGCCCTGCGTGCGTTTTCCCGTGTCATGGAGATGGCTCGCTCCGACTGGTCGGATGCGAAGAGTGCTGCGGGATGGGGTCGGTGCGCCTCGCGTCGGGCTTCGGGCACGCCGGGCCACTGCGCGCAGGCCAGAGTGCGGCCCACATAGGGGCTCCGTCGGGCTGCCCACAAACCGGCTTCAATGCAGAATGTGCCTGCTCCACAGCAGGGATCCAGCAGTGGCTCGTCGTCGGACCATCCGGCCAAGAGCAACAGGCTGGCGGCGAGAGACTCCCGCAACGGTGCCTTGCCCGCGGTCATTCGCCATCCTCGCTTGTGGAGCAGATCACCCCCCACATCGATGCTGAGGACCGCTCTGGGTCCGTCGAGTCGAATGCGGACATGCTGCGGGACCAGACCTGCCGACGCGCGCCGAATGGGCTTCAGTCTGCGCTGGGCGTCGCGAAGCGCATGCGACACCTTCTTTTGGGCTGTGTCCCGCCGCCGGATACGGCTGCCCCGGGAGATCACAGAAACCCGCACTTCCGATGTCCGAGTGAGAAATGGTGACCAGTCTACCGACCGGACGAGGCGGGCGAGCTGCTCCAAGGTGGCCGCCGGTCCTTCGGTCAGAGGGAGCAACACTCGGGAGGGTGTGCGCAGTCGGTGGACCACCGAGACGGCCGCAGCGAGCCCCTCCACGTCGACGTGAACGTGTCCGGGGTGCTGGTGCGTGGAGTACCCGTGTTCGCCGAGCTCTCGGGCCACGACCGGCTCGAGGCCGGGGGGCGCGATGGCATGAAGGACGGGCACGGTGGCTCCGGTGGATGGAGAGACGGGACCGGTAACTCCGCGTAGGCTGAGTGCTCGGTTATTTGATCGAAGCCAGGTCGCTCCTCCAGTCGGGGGTGTGGCAACGCCCATTCTGCCGCATCAAAAGGGAGCGCCAATGACCCCATTTGGCATTCGCAAACGCATCAAAAATCTTCTCGGACTCGGCGGGTCGCCCCCAGCTCCCGCGGCAAAGCGACCGGAGGTGCCTCGCTTCGAGGTGCGATTCGAGCTTCCAGACGGCACGCACTACGAGGCGAAGGGCAAGGCGGGAGACCCGATCTCGCGCATCAGTGGTCGGGGGCCTCGGCCGCTGTCCACGGGTTGTGCCGACACTTCCTGTGGGACCTGCTCGGTCGACATCCTCGAAGGTGCCGATCAGGTCACCCCGGAGTCGGACTACGAAGTCCGCACGCGCCAGGAGAACAAGGTGCCGGACGGGCGCCGCCTCGCATGCGCCACTGCCATCACCGGGCCCGGCGTGGTCGTAAAGGTGTTCACCCTCCTCGGCGAAGAGATGATGTGAGCCGAATGACGAGCCAGCAATGATGACTTGGATGGACGCCGCCATTTTGGTTGGCTCAGCCGTGGGTTTGGGCGCGACCTTGAGGCATGTCTGGCGTGGTGGGACCACTTGGAACGATCACGCTGTAGCGGCGGTTGTGGCGGGATGCCTCGCGGTCTACCCCACAATGTGGCTTGGTGGGCGCCTCGCATTGGCCGCGAACGGCGCGCTCTTTGGGGTGTGTCTGCTTGGGGTCGCAAGCATCTGGGTGCTGTTCGCGGTCTTGGATACGCGACGCGAGCAGGACGGCCTTCGCTTCGCGGTGGTGTGCTCACAGGTGGCATATGCCTACTCTCTGTGGCTCGGCCTCTTCGTGTTGTTGTGGTGGGTGGCGGTGGTGGTGCTGTGGGGCTTCGGCTGGCTGAAGCCATCGGCAGTCACGTTCTTGTGGCCATGGCCGCTCTTCCCGGTGGCGGGGGCGCTCGCGGGCTGGGGTGTGTTCTGGACGTGGTGGACCCGCGACACCGTTCGGCGTCTGGCGTTGCCCACCCGGCATGGCAGCCGGGCCTTTCGTGTCGTGCAGCTCTCTGATCTCCATGTCAGCCCCACCACGACGGGCCGTGACCTGCGGCGCACCGTGCAAACCGCCCTTGGCCTGGCGCCCGACCTGCTTGTCATCACGGGAGATCTGGTGATGCCGTTTTCGGAGCAGAACCATGGGTGGCTGCTCGATATTCTGGCCGACGTCGACGTACCGATCGCCGTGTGTCCAGGCAATCACGACCTGCCTGTGGCCGATCGGCTCGCACGGGAGCTTCGGGAGAGGGGGGTGCTCTGGCTTGCTGACGAGCAGGTCGTGGTGGACATCGAGCGGGGGGACCAAACACTGCGCATCGAGGTGATTGGGATGGACTTTGTCTGGCAAAAGCTTGCCGACCATGTCCGCCGGGTAGTGCAGACCCTGCCCCCCGCCCCCGATGTCGATGGGCGCTTGCTGTTGCTCCACGATCCGCGTGGCTTTCCCGGTGTGCCGGAGCACCGATTTGATCTGGTGCTCTGCGGACATACCCACGGTGGGCAGGTGGGCACCGACATGTTCGGCTGGCCTGGCTCGGTGCTGGGGGCGCTCGGCCTGTATGACCAGGGCTTCTTTGAGCGCGAGGGCGCCTGGATGTGGGTGCATCGCGGCAACTGGCACTACGGCTTGCCCCCCCGCATGGGGATCGGCACGGAGGTGCTCGCGGTGGACTTTCTCCCAGCGGACTGATCACTCTGGGGTGGGCAGCGCCCAAGACTCGCTGCGAATACCAGTGCCGTCGGTGCGCACCACCACGAGGCTATGGGTCCGCTGGGTTCGTCCGACGGCTTCGACCGCACTCCACGCCATGTAGACGAAGGGGCCCTTCCGGAACGAGAACGGCAGTCCGGCAGCCCGGCCGTTTGCGAGCACCATCGGCTCCTGGAAAGCAAACACGCGGGCCGTATCGGCCGTGAACGCCTCTTTGCCCTCCAGGGGGTCGATCACGATCACGGCACCTTCGTTGTCGACCTGCGCACGGATGACCACCTCGGCAGTCCCGTCGCCGTCCACGTCTACCTTCCAGCCATCCAGAGGCTGGACCCGATCGCGCGCCAGCCCCACGCCGGCAGCCACACCAAGTGCGGCTTCGATGCTGTCTGTGTCGACCTCACGGATGCCGGCAATGTCGGCACCAGTTGGTGGTTCTCGAAGTACAGTGCCGTCGGGGGTGCGCTTCCAGCCGCCTGCGGGACCGAGGATGGGCGCGGAGGGAGACTGTGAGACTGCATTTTCGCCGCGAAGTCCAAAGGTGCCTCGTACCAGGTGCGGCACCACGCGGGCCTCGCTTCCGTGAAGCGTCCAGTTCCGGAGCTGCTCGGGCATTGTTGCGAGCGGGGTGCCCTTGACCACGAGTGCGTTTTCGGCCGGCTCCAGACTCCAGCCTCCCGGAATTGGCGCTGACTTGAGCTCGGTGGTGAGGGGCAGCGAACGTGCGGACGGAGGACGAGCGGTGGCCCAGGGCATTCCGCCAGAGACCGGGTCTGCGATCCAGGCGGGGCCGAGTTGTTGGAGAATCACACCGGCATGAAGCTGGGGAATGCCGACGGGGGTGCCGAGGTAGCCCCGGATGGTCTTGCGGTCGTCGATCTTCGGCTTGATAAGGTCGACATAGTGGCCTGGGCGCAGGGAAATTCCCGTGAGCCGGTCTTCGGTGAATACGATGAATGCGGGCCAGTCGTCAGGCCTGCATCCGGGTTCCCACTTCATCGGGTGCACATGGATGCCGAATTCGACCTGCACCTCCAGCCCCGGACCGGCACCGCGCGGCAAGCCAGGCACCGAACAGAAGGGGATGGACGGTCCGCCATCGGTGGCCACGGGAACCGATGCCGAAACCGTTTCGGGGATGCCCCAGTTGGCCAGCCACTTTCGAGACGCGACATCCCAGACCTCGTTGCTGCCGTTCGGGTTGATGGCCACCCAACGGGTCTGAGGCGCGTACGGGCCTTCGAGGGGGATGGCCGGCTCGGTGGTGATCACCGGCATTCGGCCCTCGAACTGAATCTGGACGAAGCTGCCAGGGAAGCGGGAGACCAGCTCCGGGAGGCGGGGATGGTCGGGCCACCTCTGCGCCACGGCACGGGCTGCATCTCCAGTGCGCGCGTCACGGATGGCGGCGTTGAGCATCGCCTCTTCCAGGGCTCCCGCGCTGTCGGTGTCGGCGAACCGATTCAGGAGAATGCCGATTTCGTCGGCGGAGACTTTGCTGTTGAGCTCTCGAACCACTGCGGCCGCCTCGCGCTGCTTTGCGCGTGGCGCCCAGGAAGTGCCTGCCCACTTTTCCCGGTAGCCCGACCAGTCCGCTGCACGGTCGGCCGCTTCGGCCACGGGCCACCATGCTTCGGCGCAGGCATCTCGAAGTGCTTCTTCATCTTCGAGTGCTTGCACCGCCCACTTTTCGCACTTGGCCTGTGCTTGTTCCAGCCGGTTGTCAGCGATGTGCTTCCGAATGGTGTCGACTCTTGCGGCGTGGGCGCTGCCCGGCAGCGAAAGCCAGCCGGCGGCGAGGAGGGCACAGGTGCGCGGGACAATTAGAAATTGTGGCTCGGTGGGCATCGCTCGGGCCTGCTCGGGGTTCGGCTGAGGGGGAAGACGTCAAGGATGTCGATGGTCACGGGAACGTCACGGGTCCTGGTCCGGAGTCGTTTTCCGGTGGACCGTCGCGCGGGAACGGCGCAGAAGTGCGGGTGTGACGGCACCTAACACTTCGACCAGTAGGGCCAGATGGGGGGCTCCAATACGTGGAGGGCGCTTGCCGTGGAAAGAGTGGACGGATAGTCGCGCGGCTCCGCGAAGGTCCGACACCGCGGAAAGGTCCGAGTCCCGGCTGAACGCTCCAACAGGCCGCCAGTCTACTCGAACCGCGCAGCGACTCCGGTCGCCAACGGTGTCGGTCTTCCGATTCGTCAACCGCGGTTGCTCCAAGCGGGCCCGCGGCCGTGTCCGGCACATCATCGTTCCGTGCACGAAAGACCGTCTTTCTATGTTCCGTCTTTTCGAAACCCATCCACGGTTGTGGCGCTGATCCAGTCGGCGCATCGACCGCAAACACAGGGAGCATCCCGTGATCACCGACCTTCAACGGGTGCGCAATATCGGGATCAGCGCACACATCGACTCCGGCAAGACCACGCTCACCGAGCGGATTCTTTTCTATACCGGCCGTATCCATGCCATCCACGACGTCCGCGGCAAGGACGGCGTTGGTGCCAAGATGGACAGCATGGAGCTCGAAAAGGAACGCGGCATTACCATTCAGTCCGCTGCGACCCACTGCTCCTGGGGTGAGGGCGAGAACATCCACCACATCAACATCATCGACACTCCCGGACACGTCGACTTCACCATCGAGGTGGAGCGTGCGCTCCGCGTCCTCGACGGTGCGATTCTCGTGCTTTGCTCGGTGGCTGGTGTGCAGTCGCAGTCGATCACCGTCGACCGCCAGATGCGTCGCTACAACGTTCCCCGCATTGCGTTCGTCAACAAGTGCGACCGCCAGGGAGCCAACCCCATCCGCGTGTGCCGCCAGCTTCGTGAGAAGCTCAACCACAACAGCGTGATGGTGCAGATTCCATGGGGCCTTGAAGACCAGCACCGTGGTGTGGTCGACCTTGTCACCATGCGGGCCTACGAGTTCCGTGGCGACAACGGTGAAGACCTCGTGGAGAGCGACATCCCGGCGGAGCTTCAGGACATGGCGGAGGAGTACCGCGAGATCATGCTCGACACGATCAGCATGTTCTCCGACGACCTCATGGAAGCCATGCTCGAAGAAGAGGTGTCCGAGGACCTGATCCACGGCGCCCTCCGCAAGGCCACCCTCGCTCGCCAGATCACGCCGGTCCTCTTGGGCTCCGCTTACAAGAACAAGGGCGTCCAGAAGCTGCTCAACGCAGTTGTCGACTGGTTGCCGTCGCCGACTGAAGTGGAAAACGACGCCATCGACATGGAAGCCGAGGGCGAGAGCGAAGACGACAAGAAAGTGGTGGTCCCCTGTGATCCTGCTGGCCCATTCGTCGGTTTGGCGTTCAAGCTGGAAGACGGTCGCTACGGACAGCTCACCTACGTGCGCGTCTACTCGGGCACTCTCAACAAGGGTGAGTTCATCTACAACCTTCGCGGCAACAAGAAGGTCAAGGTAGGCCGCCTGGTTCGGATGCACTCGAACGAGATGGAAGACATCGACTCCACCTGTGCAGGCGACATCGTCGCCATGTTCGGTGTGGACTGCTTCTCGGGTGACACCTTCACGGATGGCTCGGTCGAGTACGCCATGACCTCCATCCATGTTCCCAACAGCGTCATTTCGATCGCTATCGCGCCCAAGGACAGCAAGGCCCAGGTCAACATGTCCAAGGCTCTGCAGCGCTTCACCAAGGAAGACCCCACCTTCCGCGTGCATACCGACCATGAAACCAACGAGACCATCGTGTCCGGTATGGGCGAGCTGCACCTCGAGGTGTACATCGAGCGGATGAAGCGGGAGTACAAGGCTGAGGTCACCACCTCGCCGCCTCGCGTGGCCTACCGGGAGGCCATCTCCAAGCGCGCTGAGTTCGACTACACGCACAAGAAGCAGACTGGTGGTTCTGGTCAGTACGGTCGGGTGGTGGGCTTCGTCGAGCCGATGGAAGGCGAAGACTACGAGTTCGTCGACCAGATCAAGGGTGGTGTCATCCCCCGTGAGTTCATCCCATCCTGCGACAAGGGCTTCAAGTCCATGATGGACAAGGGTGGTCTCATCGAAGCACCCATCGTGGGTGTCCGCGTCACCATCAACGACGGCAACTACCATGCTGTCGACTCCTCGGACAACGCCTTCCAGGCCGCCGCCCGAGGCGCATGGCGCGCGACCTACCTGAAGGCGAAGCCGGTCATCCTTGAGCCGATCATGCGAGTGGGTGTTGAGGGGCCCAGTGAGTTCCAGGGCAACATCATTGGCACGCTGAACAAGCGGCGTGGCATCATCCTTGGGATGGGCGAAGAGGAAGGCTACTGCCAGATCGACGCCGAGGTGCCGCTCTCTGAGATGTTTGGCTACTCCAACGAGCTTCGTTCCGCGACCCAGGGCAAAGCCGAGTTCTCCATGGAATTCGAAAAGTACACCCAGGTGCCGCGCAACGTGCAGGAAGACATCATCAAGGAATTCCAGGAAAAGAAGGAAGCATCCTGATCTGAGTCCACGGAGGATTCCGATATGCATGGTGAAGAGCTGATTGAGCGCAGCCCTATGCGGGCGCTCGCCGCGGAAATCCGCGGTGGTCTCGAAGCTGGCCAGGTGGGTGGTATTCTCGCCCGTGCCGGTGTGGGTAAGAGCGCCTTCCTCGTCCAGATTGCTATGACATACGCGCTGCGCGGAAACCCCGTGCTGCACGTATCACTGGCAGATGGGCAGGCCCGTGTTCGGAGCTTTTACGACGAGCTGCTCGCGGAGGTGTCTCGTGCGGTCACGAGTCGCGATCGCTCAGCAGCGCAGGTTGAGCTGGAGCGAAACCGTGTGATCCATGCAAGCTTGGGCCGGGTGTTCGGTCCAGGCGACCTCGAAGCGTTGATTCGCACCCTGTCAGAGGTCATGCACTTTCGGCCCATCGCGGTCGTGGTGGATGGCACCGATGTGGCCGCGCTCGATGTGGAGAGCTGGCGGAGTGTCTCCGAGAAGCTGGGTCTTCGGGTCTGGATGTCGGTTCGCACACACCGTGATGGTGAGATCGACATCGACGAGCTCGCAGGCCGATTTGACACGGCAGTGTCGCTTCAGCCGGCTTCGACCATGGTGCAGCTCCGCATCCTCCGTGTTGGAGGCAAGTCCGTCGCAAACCGCGGCGTGCTGGACCTTGACCCAGTCACGATGATGGTGCGTCCAGAAGACGTGGCCGATCCCATCACCACACCGCCTTCGCCCCACCCGTCGTCCTGTACGGTCTATTCGGGTGGCGCTACCGGTGCGGAAGCTGCGTTCGGTGAAAATGCCGCACGATACGGAATTGAAGAGGTCAACTTCTCCTTCGAGGGGCACAGCCAGGCACGCTCGGAAGGGCGTCGGGTGCTGGATGCCCGCGAGCTGGCGGCGGGCGACGTGAGCCTTGTGTATGTGGCCCATCGGCTGCATCGTCACTGGGACAAGACGGAGACGCTGCGCAAGGTGCTCCAGACGCAGTGGCACGTGGTCAGTCATGCCACGCAGATCTTCGTGGTGGGCGCTATCCAGCCAGACGGTACGGTCCATGGGGGCACCGGATGGTCGGTAGAGCTTGCGAAGCGCTGGAACAAGCGGGTTTGGGTCTTCGACCAGAACCATGCCGGATGGTTTACCTGGAACGGTGCAAGCTGGTCTCGCGGTGAGCCTGTGATTCAGGTGCCGGACTTCGCGGGTACAGGCACTCGCTTCCTCAACGATGCTGGGCGGGATGCCATTCGCGGTCTATTTGAGCGCAGCTTCGGCCCCCGCTGACCGGCAGAGGATTTTGATACGCCCCTACAATGTGTGGGGTCGTTTTGGTTCTCGATGGCTGGTTGCTCGCTTCCCGCCGCTGGTGTCGGTAAATCCGTAAGGGTAGGGTAGGGTAGGCGGGTGTGGCAGGTATGCGGCGCGTCCCATCTTGGTGTGCCGCCTGCAAGCGCTGGGTTCGGAGTCTTTTTGTCCTCGCAGATTCCCGAACCGGTCCTCCGCGCCGATGAGGCACATCATGAAGTGCTGCGTGAGGTTCTGTTCTCTCGGCACTTGAATCCACTGAACAGCTCCGAGGCTCGGCATCGGTTTGCGGCCGGCGAGTATGTGCCCCCGTTTCGCTACCTCCCACTTCGCGGTGCCGATCAGATCTTGCGCAGGCTCGACGAGGCCCAGCCCCCGCGCGACCACCCCGCAGGGGCGCTGGTCGGGGCGTGTGTCGACGCGACGTGGCTATTGGTGAGAGCCTTGCGGGACCGGACCGCCACTGCCTTTCATGCGTTGGCGATGTCGGGGGGGTGGTATCCAGACCCGGCCACGCTCAGCCTCTCGTTTCCGGAGTCGCACGTCGAGGCCTCTCCGGTTGCTGTGGCACCATTCGAGGTGATCCTTCGCCTCCGTACCGCGCTTGTGGAGCGTGGTCTCCTGCGTTGGCAGGTGGTGGAAGACACCGTCATGGCTGCGCGGGTGCTGGTGGATGGTGCGAAGCGCGTGCTTCGGGTCAATCCCCATGCTGTGTTCCGGGAGCGCGACATCGAGCGTCTGGTGGTTCACGAGATCGACGTTCATGCCTTCCGGTCGGAGAATGGCGCTCGACAGCGGCTGTATTGCTTTCAGTCCGGCCTCCCCGGATCGCTGGGTACCGAGGAGGGACTGGCAATGGTGTCCGAGGAGATCTCTGGCCACTCTGCGCCTGGCGTATTGAACCGACAGGTCGAAGTGGTCCGCGCAATCGACCGAGCACGTGTGCTGGGATTTCGGGAGCTCTACGACGAGCTGTCCGAGCGTGTGGGACCAAATCTGGCGTGGGGTATTTGCGTACGCATCAAGCGTGGGCTTGGACGCCCTGGACAGCCGGGCGTGTATGCCAAAGACAGCGTTTACCTCACCGGTCGGATGAAGGTGCGTGAGTGGCTTGATGCAGGCGGGGACGTGGTGGACCTCTACGTAGGAAAGGTCTCGGTGGATTCACCGATTTCGACGTGGCGGAAGCAAGGCTGGGTCCGGACTGCACCCATCCCGCCCACGTGGAAGACGTATCTCGAGTCGAAGAGCACGCGCGCGAAAGAATCGGCTCAGGCGTCGTGCTGAATCAGCTCACGCATATGGGGGAACTCCTCACGCAGCAGCGCCTCGACGCCCATCTTCATGGTCATGATGGAAGAGGGGCACGTGGAGCAGGCGCCCGTGAGCCGAACGTGCACGTCGTTTTCCTCGACTTTGATCAGTGTGATGTCGCCGCCATCTCCTTGAAGGGCCGGTCGAACCATGTCGTCGAGCAGCTCCCAGACCTCGTCGTAGTTGAGCTGCGGCCCATCACCGGCCGGTGCGGAAAGAGCACTCTCGGTCGGTGCGACTGAGGGTTCGGGGGTGGGTGCAGCTTCGGCGGCCGGCGGAGGTGCCGTATCGACTGCAGGAGCTTCGGTGGCCGTCGGTGCGGGCGCTGCTGTTGCTGCGGGTACCGGGTCGGGCGTGGCGGGAGGCGCTGCCGCAGGCTTGGGCTTCGGCGGAGCTGCAGGTGGGCGCCCGGCAACGATGTCGGGTTTGCCGACCAGTGTGTTGACGGTGCGCTTGATGGCGTTGCGAATACCGAAGATGGCCATGGTGGCTCCAACCGCTTGGTGACGGGATGGTCTGGGGTCGCGTAACCCCTGCCTGCAGTGTGTCAGGAAACAGCCGCGGAATGCCAGCCGTCAAAACGACTTGTGGCGGGCTTTCCGCTCAAACGATCGCGGATGCGCTTGGCGAAGGCATACACGCGAAAGAACGACTTGACCAGGGCTACATCGCGACGCTTGAGTGGCTTGGCGGCGCAGACCCATTTGTCGTCGCGCGAGGAGCCGTCCACAAAGTAGACCACACCCCGCACGGGGAGGGTGAGGCAGGTGCCCCGTGGGTGGCGTGGCCCCAGAATCACGGCATCGAGCGGTTCACCGTCGCCGCCGAGCAGGCCTTCGATGCGCCCGTAGTTGAACGGCGCGGGAACGGGTGAAATCAGATCGATGCGCCCCTGGGCGTCGCGCTTGAGGCATGCGCCGCGCGGGACCTCCACAATCACGGTGGCGGAATCGCCAAAGAAACGGTGGACATTCTGCAATAGGGGCTCCCGCCCGTGGAAGATTCAGTACACTGTCGCATCTGGATGGAGGTCCTGTGCGTTCGCTGTCTACCGTTTCGGGCGTTTTCCGGCTCGTGGGTCTGTCGTCTTCATTTTTCACGCTGTCCGTTGGATGTGATGGGGAGACGGGTTTTTCCAAGGCTCCGGATTCTCCGGTCATCCAAGAGGGACAGGGTGAGATCACGGTCGAACCGATGCCGATTCGAATCGAGAATTTGGACTGGGAGGCGGGAACGACTCGCGGACAGGTCGTAGAGGTGCGCAACGATGGGGACAACACACTCAAGGTGCACGACATCGCACTCACGTCGAACGCCGGTGGCGCGCTGTACCTGGAGGATGTGGGTTCGCTGAATCTCGGGCCGGGAGTGAGCGCGGAATTCAGTATTCTCGCCACACTCACAACCTTTGAACCTGTAGAGAGCGTGCTGCGGATTCAGTCGGGCGATGTGGATGAGCCCAACCTCACGATTCCGATTCTCGCTGTGCCCGAGGGGTATGAGTTTCCGGACGACACGGGTGACACGGGCGACTGAGTCTATAGACGCTGCGGAGCACTCGGCTCACAGGCTCTCCGGCGCTGGTTTTGGGCGCCAAAAGTTGCGTGGACGAACGCCCCACCCGGTCTTGGGCTTCAGCTTGGGACCGCCCACCCCGATGGCTTCCTTGCGCTTGTAGAACTTCTTTACGCCGGTGGGCATGTTGCGCTCGCTCATCACTGCAATTGCGGTCCAGCGATGCTGCTCCATGTCATTGGTGATGGGGGCGACGTAGTCGACCAGGGGGCCTCCGGCGTGGTTGATGTCCCACAATCCGATGAGATGGAACGCCGGCGCTTTTCCGGCTTGAACGGCAATCCATGGCGACCATGGCGCGAGCACTTCTCCACCGATGGCTGCGACCTCTTCGACGTACCGGGCGCCGGCAGAGTGGTCATCGGCGCTGGCACGAAACCGCTCCGGGTCCCAGTCTTCGTAGACCAACTGTCCGGCCACCAAGAGCGGTACAGCAAACACCACCATTCGGTGTGGGAAGCGTCGGCGGATGGCTTCTAACGCAAGGATGCCACCCAGTGACAACGCCCAAAGACCCGGCATGAGTACATTGAGGTAGCCGCCCTGATGGCCCCGCATCACCGCAGACAGGAGAAAGGCAAGGCCACCGTTCCAGAGCCAGTACTGTGAGCCGGCGGCCAGCCGTGTAGGCGCTTGGCGTCGGTCGGTAAGGGCCAGTACGCCCACGACTGCGAGCGCGAGCGTGGTCAGGGGCAGTGCCAAGAACGACTCTTTCTGAGCGCCCCATGCGAAGCGAGAGAACACGAAGCCATGGTCGGCGGGGACCCCGAGGATGTATGTGAGGTACAACTGGTCGCCCTCGAGGAGGGTGACGAGGAGGGTGAAGGTGAGGGCGGGAGTGATGCTCCAGAGTGCGAACTGACGCGCTGCGGCCATGCCGTGGTGCCGGTAGCTCCACACCAGAATCGGCAGACCGAACGCTGCGGCATTGTGTTTCGTGGCGAAGGCCAGGGTGAGCAATAGACCGGATGTGCGCCATGCGGTCGCTCGTCCTGCCACCAGTGCTCCGACGGTGAGCGCCATGAACAGGCCGTCAATGCGTACGAGGTCGAAGAATGCACCGGTGTCTTCGAATGTGGAGAGGTAAAGGCCTGCCGCGGCAATCGACAGCCCCCATCGGACCCCTTCCTGACGGGCTGCAAGCGTGGCAGCCACGGCGGCGAGGGCTGTGCCCGTGATGCTGATGGCACGTGCGGGCGCGTAGCCAAACTCGAACACGGATCCTGCTGCGGCGACAAGCCAGTGATACAGCGGTGGATAGATGAACGGAACGAAGTCACTGGACGGATAGACGTACAGGGACTGCCCCTGGACCACACGCCACGCGTGCACCAGTACGCCTCCCTCCATCCACTCAAGGTCATACGGAAACCAGAGGCGGCCCGCGACGGTGTACGCGAGCAACCCGATGATCCATGCTGTGGCGAGGACTGCGGGGACGTCTGAGAAGCGCGCGAGACCGCGCACCTCGGTTGGAGCGGTCGCATCGGTCACCGGCCGAGCGCCTCCAGCACTGCTGCAAGCACAGCATCTTCCACATCACCTGCGAGCGCGCCTGCCACGGTCCGCGGCGGGGCGGCGACCACGCGCGCCATCCGCAGTGGCATCTTGGGGGCGATACCCGACGGGGTCGGGTTTGCGCAGCCGCTGCAGGATTGGCAGGAGTCGGGAAGATCGGCTCCGGGGTCATCGGCTTTTGCCACGGCCGAGGGGGGGCCGCCGTACCGCTTCAGGCCCAGACTGCGCAGCTTCACCGCCTCGTCTGGCGGAAGTTCCTTGACCCCGCCCAGGTCACGGGCCGTCTTGGTGATCTTGGCCGTGTGCTCCATAGTCTCAAGGTTGCAGAAAGCCTGGAGGAGAGACGGCCCGAGGCAAACGGCACCGTGGCGATCCATGAGAATGGCATCGTGGTCGCGGATGAACGGTCGGATCTTGTCGGCAAGTGCGAGTGTGCCTGTGGTCTCATAGTCGACCGTGGGGATCGTCCCGAGTGTCAGCACCACTTCGGGCAATACACAACGGGCCATGCTCACGTTGGCAATGGTGAACGCTACGGAGATGGGCGGGTGGGCGTGCACCACAGCACGGATGTCGGGCCGCTCATCGTAGCAAGCGAGATGCATCTTCAGCTCGCTGGTGGGTCGCCCGGTTCCCCGCAGCATCCGACCGCTCCGGTCGACCACAATCAGGTCTTCGTCCGTCAGGAAGCCCTTGTGACAGCTTGCACGGGTGCACAGCACGTGACCGGAGGGCAGCAAGGCCGAGAGATTGCCGTCCATCGCAACGAGCAGACCTCGATCGTAGATCAGGTGCGCGATGCGAAGCATCTGGCTGCGAAGCTGGGGCTCGTTCATCGGTGCCTCATCCGGTGGTGCTGGCTCGACCGGTGTCTGTTGCGCACTTACTCTCGTTCGGCGCGTCGGTCGCGTGCAAGCAAGTCTCGGAGCCCCTCTTGTGCGGACTTTCCTTCGTAGAGAAGCTGGTAGACCTGCTCTGTAATGGGCATCTCCACGCCTTCTCGGGCCGCCAACTCTCTTGCGCTCTTGGTGGTGATCACACCCTCGGCAACCTGGCCAAGCTCATGGAGCACCTGATCGAGGGTCTTGCCCTTGCCGAGGCCAAGTCCCACGCGGCGGTTGCGTGAGAGGTCGCCGGTGGCGGTGAGCACGA
Organism: uncultured Pseudomonadota bacterium; assembly: GCA_913044235.1. GTDB lineage: Bacteria > Myxococcota_A > UBA796 > UBA796 > UBA2385 > CAJWOS01. The sequence goes on along the minus strand of CAJWOS010000064.1, from coordinate 1,277 downwards.
GGTCGCCCATGCCAGCGAGCCCGGCCAGTGTGAGTGGGTTTCCGCCTCGATGCACGGCCAAGCGAGTGATCTCGGCGAGACCGCGGGTGATCAGTGCAGCGCGCGCATTCAGTCCGCTGCCCACGCCGTCGGCGATTCCGGTGGCGATGGCGATGATGTTCTTCAGAGCGCCACCGAGCTCGGCACCGACGATGTCGTCGGTGTGGTACACGCGGAACGGGCCGCCGTGAAATGCGTCGGCGACGGCCCTGGCAGAGAGAGGGCTGCGACTGGCCACCACCACTGCAGTGGGCATGCCTGCCGCGACTTCTCGTGCGAAGCTGGGACCGGCAAGGAAGGTGGATCGAGCGTGCATCTTCGGAGGGAGTACCTGCTCCAGCACTTCGTCCATCGTGAGGAGGGTCGACTCTTCGATGCCTTTGCTTGCACAGCACACCACGGCGTCGGGGCGCATGAAGGGGAGTGCTGCAGTCATGACCGATCGAACCGAAGGGCTCGGGATGGCCTCGACTACAAAGGTGGCATCGGCGAGCACGGCCGCCATGTCTGAGGAGACCGTGAGGTTTTCTGGATAGTCGACACCGGGAAGATAGCGAAGGTTCTGGCGGGCGAGCTGGTGTTCGGTGGCGCGGTCCGCACGGCGGTCCCACTGCCAGACGTCGTCGCCGCTGCGACAGAGTTGCATGGCGAGAGCGGTGCCCCAGGATCCGGCGCCGAGGACGGCGATGCGCATGGTGGTCTCCTCAACCAGTCGGGCCTCTTACTCTACCGACACGCAAGTGACTATCGGCTCTTCAGAGGGCAGTCCGTTGGCCTGATGGAAGGTGGCACCGCGCCTTCGCCGTGCCGATGAATACATGCCGATGGCGAAACCCTCGTAAATTCACTCTGTGCGCCAATCGTTCCCGCGAGAAGCGACAGGTGACGCGCTTCCGATACGGCGTAGAGCAGTCAGGGAAAATCCTGGAAGCGACGGTGAAAAGGGCTTTTGTGGCGCGAAGCAGCCGATTGGCTGGGCGCACGGAAGCCGGAGGGCCGCCCAATGACGACTTATCCGAACCACAGGTTCGACAACGTGCGACCAGTGCTTGTGCCGCTGGAGCCCGCGCGTCACCATAGTGCGCTGGTCGATGCCGCGGCCGAGGTGTGTGCGGGACTCGGAGCCCGCGCAGTATTGCTGGATCTTGTGCATTCTCCTGATGCGATGCAGCGCGAAGTGCGGATTTGTGGTCGCCCTGTGGAAGCGGTGTTGCGAGCGTGTGTCGGTACCCACCTCG
>CAJWOS010000063.1 GCA_913044235.1 uncultured Pseudomonadota bacterium | reverse complement strand
TGGCCCTGCTTCGCGCCGGTGCTGCGCTTGACGATGTCCAGGTGGAAGGTGACCAGCGCTTCGGTGTGGAGATCATTCGCAAGGCGCTTCAGGCTCCGCTGCGGCAGATCGTGAACAACGCAGGCGGTGAAGCCAGCATCGTGGTTGAAAACGTGCTCAACGGCGACGGGAACTATGGCTACAACGCGCGCCAGGACCGCTACGAAGACCTCGTGGCGACCGGCGTGATCGACCCCACCAAGGTCACCCGTTCCGCGCTGCAGAACGCAGCCTCGGTCTCGGGTCTGTTGCTCACCACCGAAGCTCTCGTGGCCGACGCGTCTGAAGACGACGACAACGGCGGTCACAACCACGCGCACTGATACACGATGTGCATCGGGGGTCGCTGATTGCGGCTCCCATGCTGCGTCGGACTCGGCTCTCATCCCACTCTGGGATGGGGGCCGTTGTGCTCTGGTTGGGGCGAAGGCTGGGGTGGCTCAGCGGGTGGGTGGGCTCACCGCTCGGGCTTGCCTGCCCAGAGCCGCACGCCCACTCCAAAATCGAAGGCCAGAGACGGTTCCGGGCTGAACTGCACCGCGGGTCCGGCTTCGGCGAAGATGTCGAGGCGAATGTCTTCGGGGTAGACCCGCACGCCCAAAGGCAGGCGAACCCCCATCCCGCCTGGGTTGTTTGTGGGAAGGCCTTCGAGCACCGGCTGGCTACGGTACCGAATGCCGCCGCCCACATACAGTGGGATGATCCAGCTTCCATCGCCGCTGAAGAAGGCCCAGACAGTCTGGATGTAGTCCACGTTGGCTGCGAAGCGGCCTTGCTTCCCGCCGTAGCCAGTGGTTGCCTGGAAGCCTTTGGAGGGATCGGGTCTCCATGCGACGGCGAGACCGCTCGTGGTTCCAGCGACAGCCCCGAGACCCATACCCGTGGCAGGACCCTCCATGTTGTTCTGTTGATTGGGCAAGGACTGCGAAAGGGCGACGGTCGATGCCAGAGCCAGAAGGGTGATCATGGAGAGGTTCCGGTGCGTTGTTCGAGTTCATTGACCAGATCGTCGCTGCCATAGGTGCGGACAAATCGCATGAGCGCGGGTCCGGTACGGTCCCCGCGCAGGATGGGGTCCCAGGCCGGATCGGTGCCAATCAGCCCCAGCTCCAGTCCGTTTCGAAGGGCTCGGGTGAGAGCGTTGGCCATCTCGATCGAGTCTTGGTCTTGAGCGGCGAGTAGAGCCAGCCGATACGGTACCGCCCAGTGATCGGGGCGCAGTGCCTCGGCGTGTTCGAGGTCGCGACGTGCAGTGACCCGGTCCGCGGTAGTGCCCGCAACGAGCAGCAGCTCTCCGCGGTCATACAGGGCGCCCACGTGATCGGGGTCGAGCGCAAGAACCTGTCCGTAGGCCTCGATGGCAGCACGAATCGCGCCCGCCTGGTTCCGTGCGAGCGCCGCTTCGTAGCGGACTTGAACGAAGGGTCCGACCTGAGCCTCGACCTCTGCAGCGCGCTTCATGGCGGCTTCCAGCTGGCCGCTCGAGCCCAGCCTGCGCACCTCGGCGGCGTATCGGGCACCGAGCTCGGCCCGATAGTCGGGGCTCGGGGCACCACTGCCAAAGCCGATCAGTGCGAGCAGGACGGGGACATTCATCGGCTTCTCTGGAGCGTGGCCCCGCGGCGGGGGCGACCCGGAAGGGATGTATCTCTCCGGGTCATGCCCTGTGCAAAAGACGAGGATGAATGAGCGCGCGGACTCAGTCGCGTCGACGGATGAGGCCGAGGCCCGCGAGCCCAAGCACAGCGAGCCATCCGGATGCCGGGGTGCGTTCGGCGGTGGTGCACGCGCAGCCACTCACCTCGCCGGAGTCCGAGGCGCCGCTGGCGGTCTCTGAGCCCGGGTCGGGCACATCGACATCGCGATCGCCACTGCTGCCGCCGTCACCGGTATCGCCGGTATCGTCGCCCGGTTCGACGACTGCGGCATCGGCTCCGTAGAGGCACACATCGTCGATGTTCCAGCCTCCCATCGACAGGCCACCGTCGGTAATAATCTCGTAGGAGAGCTCGAGGGTCTCGATGCCGGCCGGCAGCTCGATGGTGTGCAGTGCCCACTGCCGGTCGGTGGTGTGTTCATCTCCGACGGAGCGGCCGCTGGCATGGTTGGTCCAGATGACCTCGCCGTTGGCGAGAATCTGTCCCTGGTCGTAGAAAGCGTCTTCGACATTCAGCCAGCGTCGGTACTGGAGGAACACCCGCTCGTGGCCAGAGACGTCGATCTCCGGAGAGCTGATCCGGTTGTGTCGATCGTTTTGATACTCACCGTTGTAGTTGTCGGCGCCAAGGTCGTTGCCCCACACTCGGCTCCCGCTGAAGGCGAAGTCCGGATCGCCGCCCAAGCCTTGAGGACGACCCCACTGCCAGTCGTCTGCGCCCTCGGTATTCTCACCGGCGAGCAGCTCGGAGGTCCAGTCCCCGTCGGTGGTCTCGAAGTCGTTGCAGTAGATCTCGGTGAAGTCGCCCACGGCGAAGCTGAACGGGTGCCGATCGCCATTGACCGGTGACTGCACGATGCCGGAATCAGACTCGGCCTCGATGTAGTAGTGAACCACGGTGCCATCGGGAACCTGTGGGATGGCTCCAGTCACCGACCCCCCATCGAAGTCCAAGCCGGTCTCGGTCCAGGTCTCGCCGCCATCTGTGCTCCACACCACCTTGGCCTCGGGAACTCCCACCGAGAAGCAGTCGGGCGCCACGCTCGCGAGGTCCGCGACGACCGGGTACTCCGCACTGCTCGGGGCTTGGTTGGTGATGACCTCGTGTCCGAGGGACAGGAGCCCTTCGCCCATACTTGCTGGGCCCAGGCCGTGCAGACTGAAGGCTTCGATGATGTCGCAAATGTTGGGCGTGCCGTTGGAGAGGTCGCCGTCGTCGTCGTCACCGAAGACCATCGCATCGTAGGTGTCGGGGATGGTGGGGTTCGTGGTCATTCCGTCGACCACAACGCGGCTGATGATGGCCTTGGCCTCTTCCGCGGTCATGCTCTCTTCTGCGATCTTCCGCCAGTCCCACACCGCGCCGCCGAAGATCAGCCCGTCGGTGTGCACCTGGTTGATCACATCGTCGGGGTAGCGTTGGTTGGGGCCGAGGTCGCGAATCCCCGAGCCGTTCGTGTTGAAGTACGGTGCCATGATGCTGTCGTTGGTCTCGAGCATCGACACGACGTCGGAGATACCCTCACCCACGCTGCCGTCGACGTAGCTGGTGCCGGCGGCGTAGTAGTGCATGCCGTGGCCCCACTCGTGGAAGACCACATCCTTGATCCGGCCGGTGTTGTTGCAGCCCCCGCCGGCCTGGAAGAAGTTGATGTTGCCGTCGTAGTAGGCGTTGCAAGTGCTGTCGAGGTTCACGAAGCCGGTCATGCCGTCCTGCACGATGCCGATGTCGTTGGCATACAGTGAGGCCCAGTTTTGCACCATCGTGATGAACACGTAGGTGTCGATCTCGGCTTGCGTGGCGTCGGAATCGGTCCAGATGGCGTCGGAATCGCTCCACGTGAACGAGGCCTCGGGACCGTCTTCGTTGTAGATGTCGAAGTCTGCACCGTCGGTGAAGCGAGCGGTCGCGCTGCTGCCACTCACGGAAAAGGCGCCGGTGCCATCGGTGAAGTCGGTTCCGCCCTCGGATCCAGACACTTCAAGGTCTTGGACGGGCGAGACATCAAAGTCGCCGCTTGGGCCACGGAGGTCGTGTCGGGCCGACAGGGTGCCTTCGAGGAAGCGCACCTGGTTGTGTACGTTGAAGAGCGCACCCGAGACCACGTCGACGAAGCTGACCCACTGACCGGGAAGCTTGCCGCTGGTTCCGGTGCGCACCATCCATGCTGTGCGGTAGGCGAGACCATCGGGCCCGTCGAACGGAACCACCACCCGTGCGACGCCATAGACTTCGTGCTGGGCGCTTGCGGCCGGGCCGCCTTCGATGGCGGTCTGGACCGCTTGCTCCGCTGAGACCTGCGGGACTTCGACCACAGCATCGGGGTAGGTCTTGACCGTGACCTGGGTGAGCCGACCATGCTGGATGCCCAGCTCGAGTGCGCCACGCCAGACCACCGGCTGGCCGTGTGCCACGAAGTGTTCGAAGTGTTCGAGCGTGCCGTGGAGATCTGCGTTGCGGGGCAGGGCACTGCCGGGCAGCACCTGGTCGTAGCGGACCACCCACGCGTTGCGGTCGGCCTGGAAGAAGGCCCGTCCGAACGCGAGCGCGTCTGCCTTGACTCCGGCCAGGGCGGGGTTTCGTTCCAGCAGCTGGCGGACTGCGTGGTCGACAGACGCGGCATCGGTGAGCTGACCGAGCGGGATCCCCGGACCCCAGGCCTTCCACGGCATTCCGGTCTGTTCATCGAACCGTGCGCGCCAGCCGGCGAACTCGCCTGCCGTGAGCGTGTTCCACTGTGCGCCATGCTTCAGGGCGTACTGTCGCTCCATATGAAAACGACGGGTTCTGGTCGGTTCCTGACCGATGTGAATTCCATCGGCGGGCTGAACTGCAAATGCGGGCAGACCGACGAGAAGGAGAAGTGGGCTCATGACGGCTCTCCGAATGCTTTGGGCCCCTGGCTGGGGTGCTCGTCTGGCGGATGCCTTCGTGCGTCGAAATCGATCACGTCTTTTCGTTCGTCTTGCAATTGCCTTAGTCTGCCGATCTGGGACGGTCGTTCGTCCTACCGTCCGAGGATGAACTGGATGCCCATTCACACCCCAGCTGGACCGATGGGGACTTCTCGGTGGGGCTCTTGGACGCATCGTCTTGGGTCGCGTTTTGCGGTGTGTACCGTGAGCGGAATGCTGTGGGGAGCGGCGGGCTGCACGCAGTCGGTGGATGATGGACCGGAGCCACCCGCGCTGAGTGCACTGCCGCCATTGCCGGAGGCCACTGCGCCTGCGATCCTTCCCAGGGGACCGGAGCTGGATGCACGCCCGCTGACGGTGACCTTCGTGGGCGAAGTGCGAGGCGAGATTGCGCCATGTGGGTGCCCCACACTGCCGTATGGGGGGTTCGAGCGCCGAGAGCGCCTGCTCGACCGCCTCCGGGCACGAGAAAACGTGATCCACCTCGATGCCGGCGAGACCCTGGTCAAGGGATTGATCACGCTTCCGCCCAAAGAGCGTGCTGAGCGGGCCACGGATGTGTTGCGCCTCTCGCGCGACGTGGGCGTGCAGGTATGGGTGCCAGGACCGAGCGATCTGCTCGGGCTTGGAGTGGATGGACTACAGGCGGTGATGGATGGACGTCTCCCCGCACCACCTGCCATCTCGGCGACTTGGGAGGGCGCTGATGGCGCACTGTTGCTTCCAGGCACCCGGGTGATCGAGGCTGATGGCCTCCGAGTGGGTGTTGTCGGCCTGTCTGCAGCGCCCACTGCGCCCGAGGTGACCGGCATTGTCACCATGCGCGAGCCGATCGAAGCTGCGCGGACCGCCGTAGCGTCGCTTCCCGAAGGGCTGGATTTGGTGGTCGCTGTGGGGTCGGTCACCGATGACCAGGCGGATGAAGTCGCCGCGGCGGTTCCCCAGATCGGGCTGATGCTCACCACGCGTGGGATCCAGGCCGATGAGCCCCGCACGGCCGAGGGGCCGAAGCAGGCGCCACTGATCGTGGAGTCCAGCGATCGAGGTCGGTACCTTTCGGTCGTGCGAATGCGGCTCGGTTCCTCCACACAGATGCCGGTGGTCGCCCATCCGGCTCGGCATCGTTGGAAATCGTTTCACACCGCGAAGGAACAGGTCGACCTGATGCGTTCCCTGCCTGAGCTTCCCGACAACCAGGATGTGGAGGTTGACGCTCGGGACCCTCGACGGATGGCGGCAGCAGAGGCCGTACTTGCAGCACAGGAATCGCGGTTTGCAGAAGAGGGGCGGGGTCGGAACATCGCCTATGTCTCGTCGATACCACTCGCCGAAGATCTCGACGGAGACACGCGGATTGCGGGAACGATGGAAGCGGTCAAGTCGCTGCGCGAAGACCGGGCGGCCACAACGGCCAAGGAAGTCGTCTCGGAAGCCCCCCACGGCTACGCGGCAGCGTCGGCCTGCGTGAGCTGCCACACCAACGAGTTTACGCGGTGGACCTACACGGATCATGCCCGGGCAGCGTGGAGCAGTCTGCTGAAGCGCAACGAGACCAACAACGTGGAATGTGTGGGATGTCACTCCACGGGCTTTGGTCAACCCGGCGGCTTCGGCGAGCTGTCCTCCGCGAACCTGGGACGGTACAAAGCGGTGCAGTGTGAGGCGTGTCACGGTCCGCTGGTCGGGCATCCTGAGGATTCCCGCGTGGCTGCTCGGCCGATCACCGAAGCGACCTGTCTGGGATGCCACGACGAAGCAAACAGCCCCGACTTTGACTACGAGAGCTACCTGCGCCGCGCCACATGTCAGGGGGGTGCGCCGGAGGTTCTACCGAGCGCTCCCTAAGCGACTGATGGGAGTACCGACGGGATCGGGGCCGACATTCGAATCAATCCGAGGTAAGGTGCGGTTTGCGGTGGAACTGGAGTCCCCAAATGTCACGTCCACTCGATTTGTCCTGTTCGCTCGTGCGGCAAGCTCCACGTCTCCTGGTCGGAGCCTTCGTGGTTTTGTCGAGTGCTTGTGGCGGAGAAAACAGCGATCTTTCTGAGCCCGTTGCCAACGCCCCAGATGGCCTCACCGAAGGGGGCTCCTACGATGGCGGCAGTGCGGGTGACAGTCCCTCGGAGCCGGGCGGCGACGCCGGTGAGGGATCGGGCGGTGACGCGTCCGATGTCGTCGGCAGTCTATCTTGCGCGAATCCGATTGCCGTTGCGGGCGATGTCACGCTTGAGGCCGGGATCGAGACCGAGCTGTGTGACACGGCAAATGCGGTCGAGGGCTCTCTCGTGGTGCGGGGTGCGGACATCGGCGACACGGAGCTTGACGCACTCTCGTGCCTGTGCTCCGTGGGCGGCGCCCTCGTGTTGGAAGACACGGCTGTCACCACGCTCGACCCGCTGGCTCGCCTGACGTTGGTGGGTGGGCTCGAGCTGGTTGGAAACAACGCCCTCTACTCGGTCCAGGGACTCTCGAACCTTTCGGTGCTCGACGGCGACCTCGTGGTCGGCGGCAGCCCAGAGCTTGCCAACCTTGTGGGACTTGGCGCGGTGGAGACCACCGGTGCGCTGTCCCTGTCGAGCTCGGGATTCACCAACCTGCGAGGGCTGGACAGCCTCGTCACCGTGGGAGGCGACCTCACCCTGACCGACCTTCCCAATCTGGTCGACATGGCTGGGGCAGGGTCCCTCGACTTCGTGGATGGGAGCTTCGTGATTGAGGGCGCGGGAACGCACACCTTCCAGGGACTCGATTCCATTCGCCGCGTGCGCCAGGCTTTGATCGTCCGCGACTCCGAGGGTTCGCTCGAGGGGCTCGACTCCTTGGCGACCGTGGGGGGCACGGTGTACCTCGAGCGGATGTCCCGTCTCCAGACTTTGGATGGGCTTTCCGGGCTGGCAGAGATCGGTGGTCACCTCCGAGTTGATGATGCGCCTACGCTCAACTCCCTGGCCGGCCTGTACAACCTTCGCAACATCAGTGGTTCGCTCTGGCTCACGAAGACCAAAGTGACTGCGCTCACCGGACTGTCCCGGATCGTCGCTATCGGGGGGCTGTACCTCGATACCAACACCGAGCTGACCTCAACCGCCGGGCTGCCCCCTGTGGTGGAGCTTGCGGAGCTAGTCCTCCACTGGAATTCGGCCCTGGTCGACCTCACGCACCTCGACACCGTTCGCACGGTTGCGGGTCCCCTCACCGTGAGCGGCCATGTCGCATTGTCGCGGATCGATGAGCTGTACGGAATCGAGACGGTCGAGGGTGATGTCACCGTCGTCAACAACGTGTCGCTGTCCAGCGAGGAGGCCAATGGTCTCGTCGATGCCATCGGCCAGGGCAACATCGGTGGCGGCATCGATGTGTCGGGCAACAGCGGCTGACCGGAACCCCTTTCATCATCTGATCGCCAGGCCGCTCTCAAGGCCGGGAGGCTTTGAATGCGACTTGTTTCGCGTGTGTGTGTATTCGCGGGCCTGAGTGGCCTCATGGCTTGCTCTGGAGACAAGGAAGATGCCTCGTCTTCGGGCACAACCGTCCTCGATATGGACCCGCAGCCGGTCGACGTCGATGAGGACGGCGACGGATACACGTCGGCCATGGGTGACTGCGACGATTCGAACGCGGATGTGAATCCGGATGCCGAAGAGGTCTGGTACGACGGGGTCGATCAAAACTGCGATGGTCGCTCCGACTATGACGCAGACGGCGACACCTGGGATGACGGCGACGACTGCGACGATACCAACGCGGAAGTGAGCCCCGACGCGGTCGAGGTTTGTGACGATGGCGTCGACAACGACTGCGACGGGACCGTCTCGGGCTGCGGAATCTGGCAGGACCAGTCGGTCTCAGTTGCGGAAGCCACCCTCTATGGGGATGCGGCCAGTGATCGGCTCGGACAGGGCGACCCGGGCGTTGCCGCTCTGGGCGACGTCACCGGAGATGGCAGCGCCGACCTGGCGGTGTCGGCAATCTTCGAGAGCACCGTTGAGAGACGGCAAGGAGCGGTCTACCTTGTCTCGGGTCTGCCCTCGGGCACCGACAACATCGGCAACATCGCTCCGGTGAAGCTGTTGGGCGATGATGCCAACGACTGGGCCGGCTATGCCGTGGCCGGTGTGGGCGACCTCGATGGAGACGGTACAGCAGACCTCGCCATCGGTGCCACGCGTGACGACACGTCCGGGGTGGATGCTGGGGTCGCGTTTGTGCTCCATGGGCCGGTGGATGCCAACGACACGATTGCGGTGCGCGCCGATGCCACCTTTACGGGGGAAGCTGCGGGCGACATTGCGGGCGAGGTCGCGGTGGCTGGAGATGTCGACGGTGATGGCCTCGCAGACCTCCTGGTGGGTGCGCAGTGGAACGGCGACAAGGCCGGAGCGGCCTATGTGGTCTTCGGCCCGGCATCGACTACCGGATCGCTGAGCGCGGCTGACATCGTGTATCGAGGGGTGGCGACGGACGACGAGGTCAGCTCGAGCCTGTCGGGCATCGGCGACACCGATGGTGACGGCCTTGCAGACCTGGCAATCGCGGGCAAAAACGTGGACTTGGCGGGAGACAACGCGGGCTGTATCTACGTGGTGCTGGGGGGCGATACCGGCGAACAGAACCTGGGATCGGCCGACTCCATCCTCACGGGTGAGTCGGAGTCGTCGGACCTGGGCTTTGGCGTGTCGGTGGCTGGTGCCGGCGATGTGAATGGCGATGGCTATGCAGACGCCATCTTCGGCGCCAAGTCCGACAGCGAAGCCGCAGAAGGGGCGGGTGCAGCCTATGTGGTGCTGGGCCCGGTCGATTCCGGTACCTGGAGTCTCTCCGATGCCGATGCGAAGCTCCTCGGAGAGACCGCCAACAACTTCACCGGAGATAGCGTTGACGGCGCCGGTGACCTCGATGGCGATGGGTTCTCCGACGTGGTGGTGGGCTCCGGCTACAGCAGCCTTGGCGCGGAAGAAGGAGGCGCCGCCTACATTGTGCGCGGCCCGATGGAAGGCTCCATCTCACTGGCCGATGCGGATGGCATTTTGCGTGCAGCGGCGGCACAGGATCGCCTACGCGTGCGCAGTGCGGGCGACATGGATGCCGATGGTCTGTCGGATGTAGTGGTGACAGCACAGCTGGCGGATGATGGCGACGCAGCTGATGCCGGTGCGGTGTACTTGTTCCGGGGATCGGGACTGTAGGAGCAGTGGCAGTGGTCCCTGGGCGGTGTGGATGGGTCGGCACGATGGTGCTGGCGCTGGTCTGCGCGGCATGTGGGCCGAGCCCTGCCCCCGTTGTGGTCCTCGTCTCGTGGGACACCACACGCGCGGATGCCTTGGGCTGCTATGCCGATGTGGCGCACTGGGGTCTCGACCTTCGTGCGGCGCGGCACCCGAGTCCTCGTACACCGCGCGTGGATGCTCTGGCAGCGTCCGGGGTGCGCCACCAGTGGGCCATTGCCCATGCCCCCACCACGCTTGCGTCGCATGCCAGCATGATGAGCGGCCGAGACACCCGCGGCGCACGGGTGCCCCGCAATGGCTTTCCCATCGAGCCGGATGTCCCCCTCTTGGCCCCTCGATTTGCGGCGGCCGGCTGGCAGAGTGTGGCGGTTGTTGGGGCAAGCGTGCTCTCTCGAGACATGGGCCTGTCGCGCGGTTTTCTGGTCTACGATGACCACCTCACGCAGAAGGTTCGGCGTCGATACGAGCGCTCAGCAGACGATGTGGTCGATCGCACGCTCGCCATCGTGGATCGCCGGAGCCTGGTGGACCACTGGACGCCCCTGTTCCTCTTTGTCCACTTCTTCGATGCGCACAGTCCCTGGGATTCCAGCCCGGCGGAGCTCCGCTCGACCATGGTCGATCCGTCCTATGCCGGCGCGGTGGATGGCAGCAGTGACAGCGTCGACTGGCTGGTCAAGGCGACCCGTGCGGGTCGGGTCGGTTCAGACGACCGCATCCGGGCACGGGCACTGTATCTGGCCGAGGTGGCGTCGATGGATGCTGCCTTGGGGCGGCTGCTGGATGGTCTTGAGCAGCGCTTTGCGATGGAAGATGCCCTTGTGGTGGTGGTTGGCGACCATGGGGAGGCGCTCGACCTTCCGGCGAGCCGGCCATACGGGCACGGGTTTGACGTAGACCTGGTGGCGTCGCACGTGCCCTTCGTGGCGTCGGGAAGCGGGCGGTTTGCGGTTCCCGCCGGCGTTGTGGTGGACCGCCCTGTGGGCCTGATGGATGTGGCACCGACCATCGCTGCGATGGCAGGTCTGCCGGTGGACCCCTCGGCAAGCGGCCTCGATTTGCAGCCGGTCTGGCGGGGGGACGCCGATGCGGCCGCCATACTGGAGGAGCGGGTGCTGCTGGCGGAAGCCACAAAGCCCACGCAGGCGGAAGCAGCGCCGGACTGGAACAATCGGTACAAGGAGCGCGGGGCGTTCGGGCGGCGACTGCTCGTGACCGAGTCTCCGTGGGAGGATCGCACCCCACCCAGCGCCTTCGAGCTCGCACCGGGGCAGCCCGAGGCATCCGATGCGTCCCGTTCATCGGTCGAGCGGCTCGAAGGTGCACTCCGCACTTGGGATGCCGGCGCGCCCGACTACCGGGATCCGGAGATGACTTCCGAGACGAAGGCTGCCTTGCGTGGCTTGGGATACCTGGACTGAGTCCGCGGCAAGACAGCGTGTCTCGCCGGTCGCCGCACCGCCACTCGGAACGGTCATGAATGATGCCGCCCGACTTGCCCAGCTTGCCATCAGTCCTTCGGGCTTCGTGTTCGATCCACACACCGGCGGTACCTTCACGGTAAACGCCACCGGTCGTCTCATCCTCGAAGGGGTTCGAGATGGGCTCGGACTCGCGGCTCTTACGCGACACCTGGAGCGCCGTTTTGCGCCCGGCGGAGCCGATCTGGAGCGCGATGTGCTGGAATATGTGGCGCGACTCCGAGAAAATGGCCTGCTCCCGGCAGGGTTCGAGCTGCACTGAGTCGGACCTCTGGGAGAGCGGATGCACCTGCAAAAACCGGTTGTGGCAGTCACGGGACTCAATGCGACCGACAATCCCGGCCCAGGGGTGGGGGTCATCCGTGCCCTCCGACGCGACCCGTCGTTTGCAGGCAGCGTGGTGGGACTGGCCTACGATGCCCTGGACCCGGGCCTGTATGTGGAGGGCCTCCTCGATGCAGCCTTCATGCTTCCGTACCCGTCGGTTGGACGGGATGCCTGGATGGATCGACTGGCCTACATCTCTGCGCAGGTTGCACTCGATGTCTTGATTCCCAATCTGGATCGAGAGCTACCCGCTTTGCTCGACCAGGAAGCCTGCCTCGCATCCATGGGGATCGCCACGATGCTGCCCACGTCTGCGCAGCACGACCTGCGCGCGAAGGCGCAGCTGCACCACTTGGCGAGGACCGCCGGTCTGCCCGTTCCACCCGGATGTACGGTCTCCCACGCCGATGCGCTGTACGGCATCCATGAACGCTTCGAGGGACCGCTCGTGGTGAAAGGAGCGTTTCACGGCGCGGAGGTGTGCCACACGGTGCACGATGCGGTCCGGGCGTTTCATCGGACCTCGGCAGAGTGGGGGATGCCGGTGGTGATTCAACAGTACGCACCGGGCGAAGAGGTGAACGTGTGTGCGGTCGGCGACGGGCGCGGGGGGCTCGTGGGAGCAGTCCCCATGAAGAAGCTGATGCAGACCCGCTCGGGTAAGGGCTGGGCGGGGGTCACCATCAAGGATGCGGCACTGCTCGAGCTGGCAGCGACCTTCATGCAGTGCACACAGTGGCGGGGGCCATGCGAGCTGGAGGTGCGGCGGGAGGTCGACGGGACCCTGCACTTGATCGAGGTCAATCCTCGGTTTCCCGCGTGGTGTGCGCTCACAGCTGGCGCCGGGCAGAACCTGGTTTCGGCGGTGGTCCAGCTGGCGCTTGGCTTGGACCCAGGCACGTTGCCGCCCTACAAGGTGGGCACGGCATTCGTGCGGGTGGCTCTCGACCAGATCCTGGACATCTCTGCCCTCGAATCCATCACCACGCGCGGCGAGGTCCTTCCATCCACCGAGTGGACCGCCTCCGCCGGCCTCCCGAGTCGTGTTGAACCGGAGCCCTCGTGACCGACCGCCCTCCGTACGTTCCCCCCACACTGGTGCGACATCGCTCGGGCCTCATGAACAAGATGGGTGTCGGACCGGTCGTCTCGTCGCGGTCATCGGTGGCGGGCGTAAATGTGGAAGCGCTGGTGGAGGCATACGGCTCACCACTGTTCATCTATGACGAGCAGATCATCCGAGCGCGGTATCGGGCGCTGCATAATGCCCTGGTGCTGCGCTATCCCAAGGTGGCGCTCGCGTGGTCCTACAAGACTTGCTACCTCGACGCGATCTGCCGCCTCTACCATCAGGAGGGTGCTCTTGCCGAGGTGGTCTCCGGGATGGAATACCGGAAGGCGCGGCGGAATGGGATGACGCCCGGCCAGATCGTCTACAACGGACCCCACAAAGACGACCAGACCCTCACCGAAGCCCTCCTCGGTGGGGCCCGGGTGCACCTCGATCACTTCGACGAGCTGGCACGCTGTGAGCGCATCGCGGAACAGCATGGATGTCGGCCGGCTGTATCGATTCGACTCAATCTCGAGACGTCGACGCTGCCACGATGGGACCGCTTCGGATTCAACCTGGACAATGGACAGGCCCGTGATGCCGTGCGGCGCCTGCTGGCTGGGGGCCGACTGCGGCTGACTGGGCTGCATGTGCACCTGGGTACCTTCATCCTCGATGTACGCGCATTCGCCGAGGCCACGCGCAAGGTCGTTGCATTTGCCAACCGCCTTCGTTCGGAGCGGGGAATTGTTCTCGACACTCTCGATCTCGGGGGTGGACTTGCATCGCGCAATCGCCTTCGGTCTCAGTACCTGCCGAGTGACCAGAGTGTCCCATCGTTCGCGCAGTATGCCGAGCAGCTCGTCGATGGCTTGTCGGCGCTCGACTACCCAGCCAACGAGCTGCCCACTCTGGTGCTCGAGACCGGCCGTGCTCTGATCGACGAGGCGGGCTCGCTGGTCACCACGGTGGTCGCCAACAAGCGGCTGGCGGACGGGCGCCGGGGAATGGTGGTGGATGCCGGTGTGAACACGCTCTTCACCGCCTACTGGTACCAGCATCAGCTGGTGCCCACCCAGCCCACATCGGAGCCGCCCGAGCCGACGATGGTATACGGGCCGCTGTGTATGAACATTGATGTGGTGGGCAACAATGTGATGCTGCCGCCGATGGCGGTGGGACAGCGAATGCTGGTGACCCCCGTGGGTGCCTACAACCTCAGCCAGTCGATGCAGTTCATCGAGCTCCGTCCGGCCGTGTGTCTGGTGCGTCCAGACGGCACTCACACACTGATTCGACGACGGGAGGTCCTCGATGACCTCACCCGTGCAGAGGTGATTCCACCCTGGCTCGGCGGTGGCCGTTGAACCCACTGGGGACCAAGACCGTGGATTCGTCGAAGTCCACGAGCCGTGCCGCCGTGCGCTTTGCGATCGACATGGTGCTGCACAGCTACAGCGCGGTGCTGTTTGCCCGGTCCCGATGGATGGGTCTGCTGCTGCTGCTCGCCACGCTCGTGGTTCCGAGTGTGGGTCTTGTGGGGCTTGGCGGTGTGGTGCTGGCCAATGGGATCTGCCTGGCCCTTGCGCTGGACCGCGCCTCCGTGCGTTCGGGACTGCTCGGCTACAACGCCCTGCTGGTCTTTCTCGCCATCGGAGCCTTTCTCGAGCATTCCCCCGTCGTGCTCCTGGTGGCGCTGGCAGCGGGTCTGCTCACCGTGCTTATGCATGTGGCCCTGACCGGAGCCTTGCGCAGTCACTTCGGTCTGCCTGTGCTCTCGTTGCCGTTTGTGCTCGTGACCTGGGTGGTCCTGGCGGCTGTGCCACACCTCAAGGGCGTTGCCCTGGTGAGCCATCCGCCCGCCGTGCACCTTCCGGCGCTGCCGGGTCCGCTCATGTTGGATGGTTTTTTCCGCAGCCTGGGGGCCATTTTCTTCCAGCCGCACTGGGCATCGGGGGTCTTGGTGCTCGTGGCGCTGGGGCGATGGTCTCGGATTGCCGTGGTGCATGCCATGGTGGGCTTTGGGGTGGCGTGGGCCGCGGATGCCTGGCTGCTGCACTTTCCCCCGAATTTCTTTCATGTGTATGCTGGGTTCAATGTGGTGCTCACGGCGGTGGCCCTGGGCGGTGTGTTTTTCGTTCCGGGACCCGACGCGAGCTTGCTTTCCGTGGGGGGGAGCCTCGTTGCGGCCTTGGTGACCGTGGGCAGCCTCTCGATTCTGGCGCCACTGGGACTGCCGGTGTTGGCCCTGCCGTTCAATCTCGTGGCGTTGCTCACGCTCTACGCATTGCGACAGCGGTCTGCATCGAGCCGACCGCGGTCGGTGACCGGTAGGGATGCCCGACCAGAAGACAATCTTGCGTGGTATCGCCAGTGGGCGGTGCGCTTTGGTCAAAAAGACGGCCCGAGACTTGTGCTGCCCTTTCGCGGCGCCTGGACCGTCTCTCAAGGCAACGATGGCCCGCACACCCACCAGTCGATCTGGAGACACGGGCTGGACTTCGAGGTGCGCGGGACCGACGGCCGGTGGTGTGAAGGAACGGGGGACCAGCTGACCGACTACCACTGCTATCGCCTGCCTGTGGTGGCTCCTGCGCCAGGCACGGTGGTGCGGGTGGTCGACGGTCTGCCCGACTGCGCACCGGGCACGGCCGACACCATCCATCCGTGGGGCAACCTGGTGTTGTTGTGGGTGGGGGCCGACCGCTACTTCCTGCTCGCGCATCTCACGCCCGGTTCCATTCGGGTGGAAGAGGGCGCGACGGTGCGCACAGGACAAGAGCTGGCGCGATGCGGTGCGTCTGGACGGGCTCCGCGACCCCACCTGCACGTGCAGCTGCAGAGCACATCGGTGGTCGGGGCGCCGACGGTTCCGATGGGCTTCCACAATCTATGGAGTCCGGCGTTGGAGGGGGCGCGCCTCGAACGCTACGGAGTGCCCAAAGAAGGTCAGCAGGTGCGCAATTCCATCATCGGAAATCTGCGAATCGACTGGCCCATCGGAGCGCGAACCCGCTGGCGTTGGGCCGATGGCAGTGAGCCCCTCGAGGTTGTCGAGCTCGTCTCACAGCTCGACTCGAGCGGTCAACCCTGTCTTCTGGTCATGGGTTCCGCTGCCTGTATGCGCTTTGAGATCCGAGACGGCATCTTCTACGCGCTCGGTGTGGATGGTGACCATCCGGTCCTCCGCACACTGTACGCAGCGTTGTTGATGGTGCCGCTTGATGCTGCACTCGACCGGGTGGGGGCTGCGCTCACTTGGAAAGACACCATCGATCTGCGGGTGCTTTCCTCTGGAGGGTGGTCTTGGCTGCGCGACATCATCAGCACGGTGGTGCCCCCAAAAAAACACTTCGTCGACTATTCTGCATGCCGCACCCCAGACGGGCTTGTGCTTGAGGGGCGCTCGGAGGCCCTGCAGACTGCCGCACACGTGGATGCAGCGGGCGTGAGTCGCGTCTTTCTCGAGCTGCAGGGGCGGCGGATGTCGCTCACGAAGCTTGGGGAGGCGCCATGATTGGCATCCTGATGCTGGTGGGTCTGGTGTCTGCAGGTGCCTCAGAAGACTTGCAGCAAGCCTTTGCGCGCTGGCCAGAGGACTACGCGACCGCAGCGGCTCTGGGTGCGGCCGCCTTGGCCGACCACGATGGGACCTGGGCTGTGCGCGCTTGGACACGGGCTGCAGCGCTGTCGAACGGCAACCTGGAGAGTCGTGTGGGCTTGGTCCGTGCCTACACATTGGCCGGCGCGCACGGTGAGGCGACCAGCCGTGCCCACGATCTGGTCGAGGCATATCCGCACACGCCCACGGCGCTGGCGACCCTTGGCTGGGCCCAACGATGGCAGCCTCGACTGCCGCAGCGGTCGGCCATCCACGCAGCCCGCAGCTACGAAGCGGCCCTGCAGCTCGGTGGGACCGACGCCTACCACTGTGGCGTGGGGTGGAGTCGCGTTCAGCTTGGCGACCGCATGGGGGCGCACCACGCGTTTGCGAAGACCAGCGCGCGATGTGGTCGGGAAGGCACAGCGGCCACGCAGCCGGCTTGGTCGACCTGGGGAACCACGGTGGGGGGAGTGACAAGGTTTGTGGAGCATCCCTGGCGCACGCGCAGTACCCACATGGGCCTCCAGGCCGGGCTCCAGCGCTCTTCACAGGTGGGTGTGGACATCACGGCACGTCGGGTTGGACTGCAGGGCGTCGAGGCCCGGACGAGGAGCACGCCTGCGGGTTCGAGCGCCACTCCGATCCGGGCGCGCCAAGACGAGATCTGGCTGGGGGGTCGCACCCGTGCCCGCCGCGTGGGCGTCGATGCGCGTCTCGGATGGGCTCGCACGGTGGGAGACATCGACGCAACGGCGCTGGTCATGGGGGGGCGTGGTTGGGCACAGCTATCGCCCGTGACCTTGGGCATCACTGGGTTTTCGGGCGCGTACAGCGATGGTTCTCATCGCCAGATGGGCCTTGATGTCGACCTTCCTGTCACCTTGGACTGGGCGGTGTCGAGTGGTGTGCAGCACACGCGGTTCGTTGCCGCTTCCGGGCCCAGCGGGGCGCAGACCGGCACCATGGGGTGGGTCGGTGCGCGCTGGCTCCCGCGGACCCACCCTTGGTCGGCGGAGGCAGCGGTCCGCATCGGACGGGAAGTGCGCCCAGTGCGCCTCGCCAGCACGGCGGTGTGGAACTTTGAGGAGCCGCTGCTCACGAGCGGCATGCTGTCGGCGGGTCGACTGCTGGGAGCGCGTTGCACCGGGTTCGCGGGTGTGGAGGTAGGGGCGCTGGCCGTACCCGAGCAGGCGCCGCCGGATGGATCTCTGGCGGCGCACACCGTTGTGGCAGGGCATATGGGCCTGCGAGTGCAGTCTGGCCCTCGCGCCGAGGAGAGACGATGAGCATCTGGATTCGGTTCACCGTCGCCGCGATGGTGCTCGGCGTCACTTCGGCGGCTGTGGCATCGGACGACCCGCGGCTGTACCAGGCGTCATACGATCTCGAGTCGATTCAGGACTATGCAGGCGCTCTGGGAAAGATGGACCAGATTGGCGGTGAGCAGCAGGGCTACGTCTACCATCTGCGACGAGGATGGTTGCTGTACCTGCTCGGTCGACATGGCGACTCGGCCGCGGCCTATCGAGCAGCAGTGGAGGCGGCGCCCGACAGCCTCGAAGCCCGTCAAGGGCTTGTGTTGCCGCTGATGGCCATGAAGCGATGGTTGGATGCGGAAGCGGTCTGTGTTGAGCTGCTCTCAGCAGCACCGACGGACTACCGAGGCAACAGCCGCCTCGCCTTCATCCTCTACAGTATGGGCCGGTATGGAGCTGCCGCCGACCGGTACGAAGTCGTGCTGACGCTGTATCCCAGCGATGTGGAGATGCGCGCTGGGCTGGGCTGGTCTCTGCTGAAGCAGGGAAAGACGGCCGAGGCCCGGTCTGCCTTTGAGGCGGTCCTCCAGGTGGCGCCGAGTCATGTCTCGGCGCGGGAAGGACTCGACGCCGTGGCATCGCTGTAGATCCGGCTGGAGGGCCATGGAGCAGAAGGCTGTGTACGGCGTCAGGTGCGGCGGCGCTTCCGACGCTGGACGCCCAGCAGCGCAAGTCCCAGGGCGGCGAACCCGCTCGGTACTCCACCGACCGTGGTGCAGCCGCTGACCTTCCCGTCGTTGTCCGTCTGGGCTGCCCCCACATCTGTGCTGTCGTCAGGCTCAGGCGCCCGGTCGTCGGCCCCGTCGCAGTCCTGGTCGATTCCGTCTCCAGGGGGATCCTCTGCTGCCGGGTACGTGGTGGGGTCGGTGTCGTCGCAGTCTCGCCCGCCATTGTCGCCGACGGGCTTGTCCCAGCCGTCTCCGTCGGCATCATGGTCGGAGTCTCCCGCACAGTCGGCATCCACGCCGTCGTACCATCGCTCGGTGGCCGCCGGATGGATCCCACCGTCGGTGTCGTCGCAGTCTCCCGACGCAGAAACCAGACCG